>NZ_JBIVZG010000002.1:347150-541943 GCF_044759445.1 Streptomyces sp. NPDC101118
CTGTACCTGGTAATTGTCGCCCCCCCGCTCCACCTTCTGCTTACCCGGCCGCCCGGGCCCCGCTCACCCGCGCCCCCCCCCCGCCCCGCGGGGGGGGCCGGCCCTGCGGGGGCCCCCCCCCACGTCCGTCCTGGTACTCCCGCGCTACTGCGCCATCTCGTACGAGCCCGACAGCGCCTCCACCCGCGCCCAGACCCGCTCCGAGCGGCCGGCGCCGACGACCGGGCGGCGGACCGCGCCCAGCGCCCACTCCTGCTGCGCCTCCGTGGCCGAGTCCTTGCCGTGCAGCTCCACCGCGTGCGCGGAGAAGTCGCGTACGAGCACGGCGAACAGCTCGTCCAGCACGTCCTGGTCCAGGCCGGTCAGGCGCGCCTGCTCCAGGATCAGCTGGCCGTGCACGACCAGCGCGAACAGCTGGCCCACGGCCAGCAGCAGGTCCAGGTCGCGGCTCTGCGCCTCGTCCGGCGCCGCGGTCCGCACGAAGTCGCACAGGGCGTCGGCCTGCTCGCGGAACCGGGCCACGTTCGGCAGCTCGGCGTACGCGTCGAACGCGGTCCGCCAGTCGTGGAAGCGCACCGACCCCAGCCCGCGGGCCGGACCCTGGCGGAACAGGAAGTCGTCGTCGGCGGCGTCGAGACGGGTCGGCACCGGCGCGAACTCGACCGGCTCCAGCAGGTGGTTGCGCATGAACTTCAGGATCAGGGCCAGGTTGACGTGGACCGTGCCCTCCAGCTTGGGCAGGCCGCGGATCTCGACGGCCGCCTGCGCGAAGTAGTTGTCCTTCTCGAAGCCCTTGGCGGCGATCACGTCCCACATGAGGTCGATGACCTTCTCGCCCTCGGTGGTCACCTTCATCTTCGTCATCGGGTTGAAGAGGAGGTAGCGGCGGTCCTCGGGACCGGCGGTGCGGAAGTAGTCGACGGCGCGGTCGCTGAACAGCTTCATGCCGACGAGGCGGACGTACGCGTCGGTCAGCTCGCGCCGGACGTGCGGGAAGGCGGTGACGGGACGGCCGTACAGGATGCGGTTGTGCGCGTGGGTGACGGCCTCGTACATCGCGTGCTCGCAGATGCCGATCGACGCCGTGCACAGGTTGAACTTGCCGACGTTGACCGTGTTGAGCGCCGCGTCGAAGGCGGCACGGCCGGTGTGCAGCACGTCCTCCGCACGGACCGGGTAGTCCTCCAGGCGGAACTCGCTCACGTACTTCGAGGAGTCGACGACGTTCTTCACCAGGTGGTACGCCGGGTGGCGGCTGTCGGCGGCGAAGAACACGTAGCCGTCGGGGCCCTCGACGTCCGTGCGGCGGCCGAAGACGGACACCAGGCCGGCGGCGTTGCCGTTGCCGATGTAGTACTTGGAGCCGGTGGCCCGGAAGCCGCCGTCGGCGGACGGCTCCAGCAGCATGTCGGTGGAGTAGATGTCCGCGCCGTGGGTCTTCTCCGACAGGCCGAACGCGAACACCTCGCCCGACGCCAGGAGTTCGGCGGCCCGGGCGCGGGCCCCGTCGTTGTCGCTCTGCCAGACCGGGCCGAGGCCCAGGATGGTCACCTGCCAGGCGTACCAGTAGTCCAGCCCGTAGAAGCCGAAGATCTCGTTGAGGGCGGCGATGCGCGCGGTGTCCCAGCGCTTGTCCTGCTCGCCCTCGCCGGCCGCGGCGGCCGGGGTCAGGAAGGCCGCGAACAGGCCCTCCTTCGCCTGGAACGCCAGGAAGTCGGCCAGCCAGGCGCGCGAGCGGTAGTCCTCGATCAGCCGGCGCTTGCCGCGCTGCTCGAACCAGTCGACGGTCGCGCGCAGCAGCCTGCGGGTCTCCGGGTCGAAGTGCGCCGGGTCGTAGGTGCGCGGGTTGAACAGCAGCGGGTCGGTCATGGACCTTCGCCTTTCGGGTTCGAGGTGCGGATCGAGGGCGCAGCGGAGGGGGCAGGGCGCTGCGGGTCAGCTCTCGGTGAGCCGGTGGAGGGTGGCGAGCACGTCCTCGAGCCACGCGAGCATCATCCGCTCGTACGCGATGCCGCCGCGCAGCACCACGTGCTGGAGCTCGCGGGCGGCGCCGGTCCGGAGCTCGTGGGCGGCTCCGGGCGCCGCCGGGGCGTCCGGTCCGGTGAAGTCGCGCAGCTCTCCCGCGAGGTAGTGGACGAGCCGGTCGGCGTGCGCCCGGTGGTGCAGCTCGACCTCGCGGATCAGGGCCGCCGGGTCGTCGAAGGCCGCGCCGCGGATCTTGACGGCCAGCTCGTGGCGGACGCTGTCGGGCTGGACCGGTTCGTGCAGCCAGGCCGCGAGGGCCTGGCGGCCGGCCGGCGCGACGGAGTACTCCTTCTTGTCCGGCCTGGCCTGCTGCGGTACGTCCCGGACGTCGACCCAGCCGTCCCCCTCCATGCGCTTGAGCACCCGGTAGATCTGCTGGTGGGTGGCGGTCCAGAAGTAGCCGATGGACCGGTCGAAGCGACGGGCCAGCTCGTAGCCGGAGCCGGGCTTCTCCAGCAGGGAGACGAGGATCGCGTGCTCAAGCGCCATGCCGTCGATCTTCTTATGCAACTCGTTGCATAGACAAGCGGGAGCCGCCGGGTGAGACGCGGCTCACCCGGCGGCCGGCCGCGACGGCCCCGTGGGCCCCTCGTGGCCCGTGCGTGCTGTGCTGCCCGCGCTACGCCTTCGGCGCGGGCGCGGCGGCGGTCCCGGCCGGCGCGCCCGGCTCCACGGTCCCGGCCGCCGGGGCCCCGGCCTCCTGGGTTCCGGCCTTCGGCGGCTCCGTCGGCTCCGGGCCGCAGGTGACCTCGTCGCGCGGGGTGTAGTGGGTCTTGTAGGTCTCCCGCTTGACCTCCTGGCCGCCCTGGACGAAGACGCGGTCGACGCTGACGTCGAAGCCCTCCAGCGGCGTCTGCACCTCGCAGGTCTCGCCGGTGCCGGTCCGCTTGCCGGGGGGCACCACGTTGGTCCGCTCGCTCTTGGTCGCGCGGATCTCGTCGTACTGCTTGGTGCCGAGCAGGGAGATGGTGACCGACGTGTCCGTCGACTCGGCCTTCACGTAGAGCGCGTGCCCGGTGTCGTTCTGCCAGCGCAGGTCGAGGGTGCCCCAGGCGACGGTCGCCTCGCGGCCCTCGGGGTAGCGCTCGATGTAGAACGAGTGGGCGCCGTGCTCGACCGGCTTCACGCCGGCGAAGAACGCGGCGTTGTACATGGTCGTCGCGACGGCAGAGACACCGCCGCCGGGCGACTTCACGTACTGCCCGCCGTTGATCATGATGCCGTCGACGAACCCGTTCTCCTTGGTCCGCTCGCCCACCGTGTCGTTGAAGCTCCAGGTCTGGCCGGGCATGACCACGGAGCCGTTGATCAGCTCCACGGCGCGCGCGATGTTGGTGATCCGGTACGGCGCCGCCGGGAAGTTCACGGTGAAGGAGGAGACCTTCTCCTGGATGCCCAGGCGCCGCGCCTCCGCGGTCGTGAGCCGGGGCTCCACGCTCGTGGTCTCCAGCGTGCCGGTACGGGCGTCGCCCGAGCGCGTCAGCAGCGTCAGGACGGTGTCGCCGAAGGCCTTCTCGGTGAAGCGCACACCGGCCCGGCCCGCCTCGGCGACGACCGCACGGCCCTTCGCGTCGACGCGGAAGGTCGCGTCCCGGGGCTCCGGAGCGGCCGCGGCGACCTGACGGGCGACCTCGCGCTCCGCCAGCAGCCCTGCGGTGTCCAGCTGCGGCACGAGGCGGCCCGAGGCGTCGGCACGGAACGTGAGGTGCTTGCCCAGCACGGTGGGGGAGAGGGTGACGGGCTTCCCGGCGAGGCGCACGGTGACCGGAGCGGACATCGCGGGCTCGGCGAACTCCCGCAGGGCCCGCTCCGTCTCCTGGGCCCCCACCTTCGGTGCCTGCTCGTCCACGGGCAGGGCCACGGGGCCGGTGCCGGGGCGCAGGTAGGCGGCCCGGACCGCGTCGGCGGCGCGGTCGGCACGCAGGGTCACGCCGGTGACGGGGGCGGCGGCGCGGGCCGTGCCGTCCTCGAAGGTGACGGCGCCGTCGCGGGGCGGGCGGGCGGTGGCGGCGAGACGCTCCGCGGCGGCCGTGCCGGCGGCCCGGTCCACGTGGACCACGGGCTCCACGGCCCCGCCCTGGGGCGGGGAGACGACGCGGCCGATCACGGAGACCGGGTCGGAGCCCGAGGGGGCGGCGCGGTCGACCGTGGCGCGGGGGTCGAAGGACAGGCCGAAGGCGGCGGGGGAGACGCTCTCGACCCGGTCGCCGACCTTCAGGGCCATGGGCGCGGTCGCGGCCTCGCCGAGCCCGTGGCGCAGGGCCGACTCGGCCTCCGCACGGTTCATGCCGCCTATGTCGACGCCCCGGACCGTGGTGCCCTCGGCTATGCCGTCGGCCCCGAAGGCCAGACCGGCGCCGTAGAGGCCGCCGAAACCGAGCACGGCGGCTCCACCCACCAGGGGCAGGGTGATCCGCCAGTTGTTCGCCCAACGGGGTACGGGTCGCATGTCTCTCCTGGTGCTTGCGGGCACGACGGACGGGTCCGGTGGCCACCCCCGCACCTCCCCGTGCGCCGGACCAGGAACCAGCATGAGGTGAATAGTCCGAAATAGGGCATAAATGTGCGCGTTCTCACGATCGGCGGGGACCGGGAACACCGCCCCGGTCTCAGTGCCCGTTCGCCGAGAAGTGCTGGTAGTCGGGGTCGCTCCAGTGCCCGCCCCACTCCCACCCGGCCGCACGGAACGCGGTGGCCAGGGCACCGTCCGCCAGGATCACCCCCGGCCGGGCCGGCTCCCGGTCCACCAGGTGGCCGGCTGCGGCCGGCGGGTGGACGGTCCCGTTCCGGTCCACGTACGGGTTCTCGGCGGGGTTGACGTCCACGGCGTCGCCGTACGCGTGCTGCGACTGCCGCCCGGGCCGCCCCGTCACGGCGCGGCAGTTGAAGGCGGAGGTGTTGTCGTCCGCCATCGCCGCCCGGTCGTCGCCCCCGTACGCGGCCATCACGCGCATCCGGCGGATCGGGAACCGGTCCCGGAAGGCCTCGCCGAAGGCGTGCAGCACGGGGCCCACCGCGTCCTCGTGGACCACCATCTCGCCGCGGTGCACCCGGCCGTCGAAGCCCCAGTGGTTCATCCGGATCAGCCGGAGCCGCTCGGGCGGCACCGGGCAGCCCGGGCGGTACGTGGCACCGACGAACTCCGGCGGCACCGGGGTCACCCGGGCCGCGAGGACGGGCGTCGCCGGGTCGCCCACGCGGGCGGCGGCCACCTGCGCGGACCCCGCGGTCGCGTGCGCCGACGGGGCCCACCCGGGCACGGCCGAGCACAGCACGACCAGCAGCGCCAGGGCGGTCTTGGGCCGACCCACACGTCCAACGTAGGCGAATCCGGCGCCCTGCGCCGTCCGGCGGGGGAGCGGCGTCGGCACACCGGCCCGCTCCCGGTCGTCCGCAGTCGCCGGCGTGCCGCAGGGGGTGCCGTGGGCTTCCTCTAAGGTGACCACCGGACGGCCCGGACCGCTCGGGCCGGCAAGGTGCAGGGGGGCAGGGGGAGTTGGTGGAGTCTCTGGAGCCCGGCGACCCGTCGGAGATCGGCGGTTACCGCCTGCTGGCGCGGCTCGGCGCGGGGGGCATGGGCGAGGTGTTCCTGGCCAGGACGCACTCCGGCCGGCCCCTGGCGCTGAAGACCGTGCACCGGGACCTGAGCCGGGAGCCCGGCTTCGCCGAGCGGTTCGCCCGGGAGATACGCACCAACGACCGGGTGCGCTCCCCGTGGACGGTCTCGGTGGTCGACTTCAGTCCGCCGGGCGCGGCACCGCAGTGGCTGGCCACGGAGTACGTGGCCGCACCCTCGCTGGGCGACTGGGTGGGCCGGCACGGGCCGCTCGCCGGGCCCGTCGTCCACGCGCTGGCCCGGGAACTGGCCGCGGCGCTGGTCGCCGTGCGGGCGGTCGGCGTCGTGCACCGGGACATCAAGCCCGGGAACGTGCTGCTGGGCCCGGAGCGCCCGTACCTCATCGACTTCGGCATCGCCCGCGCCGTACAGGACCCGCGCCGCACCCGCACGGGCACGGTCCTCGGCACGCCGGGCTACCTCGCGCCCGAGCAGGCCACCGGGGAGGTTGCCGGGGCGCCGGCGGACGTGTTCTCGCTGGCCGCGGTGCTGGTGTACGCGGCCACCGGGCGGGGGCCCTTCCTGGCCGACGCCGAGGAGCTGAGCCTGCCGGCCCTGCTGTACCGCGTCGTGCACGACGAGCCCGGTCTCACGGGAGTGCCGGACGCCCTGCTGCCCCTGGTGCGGGACTGCCTGGCCAAGGCACCGGAGGACCGGCCCACCGCCGAGGAGGTCTGCGCGCGGCTGGGCGGTCCGGCGGCCGAGGGGACCTGGGCCGCGGCGGTTCCGGCCCCGCTGGCGGCGGACGCCGCGCGCCGGGCACAGGAGCTGGGGCACCTGCTCACGACGCCGCTGCGGCGGGCCGCGGAGGCGCCGCCCGGCGCGCCGGGCGGCGAAGGTGGCGCGGCGCCGACACCGACGGCGCCCGGTACGCCGCCGCCCGGCCCCGTGGCGGGCGGGCCCGGGCCTGCTCCCGCGGGCGGCGCGTCGGCGGCTTCCGACGGCGGTGCGCCCGTGGCTCCCGGTACGCCCGCACCCACTCCCGTCCCCGGCCTGCCGACGGCTCCCGGCTCGCCGCCGTCCGACCCTGCCGCGCCGCCCGCCGGCACCGGCACGCCGGCACCCGCTCCGACTCACGGCGCGCCCGCACCCCCGCCCGTTCCCGGCATCCCGGCGGGGACCGGGACCCCGTCCTCCCGGGGCCGGGTGATCGCGGCCGTGGCGGGCGCCGCCGCACTCGCGGTGGTGGTGACGCTGGCCGTCACCTCCCCCTGGAACGGCGGGGACGGCGACGCCGGCGCGAAGGGCGGGAAGTCGCCCACCCCCTCCGCGGCGGGTCCGGGGACCGCGGCCTCCCTCCCGGCGTCCTGGGTCGGCACCTGGGCCGGGGTCGGCCCCGGCACGCCGAAGGCGGACGGCCTGACCCAGGCCCGGACGCGGCAGTTCGAGGTCACGGTCACCCTCCAGGGCGGCGCCGTGGGCGAAGTGGTGGGGCGTCAGGTCAGCAACCTGGAGGAGATCGGCACCGGCCGGAACCTGGGCTGCACGGAGGCGCTCGAACTCCGCCAGGTCCGCGGCGACACCGTGTTCCTCCTGGCCGCCACCAGCCATCCCACCGACAGCACCGCCCCGTTCACCTGCCCCCAGGGCAACCTGTACGTGGTGACCCTGAGCGCACCCGACCGTGTGAAGCTCGAATCGGAAGGGGCCCAGTCGGCCGGCGCGCCAGGCACCCTGACCCGGAAGCGCTGACCGGCGCGGCCCGCCGCGGGGTGGTCCGTCGCTGCGGCCCGTCGCCGTGGCCCGTCGTGAGGGGCTCGTCGTGTGGCGGTCCGTCGTGAGGCGGTCTGTCCCGGGACGGGCCGGCCGCGGGACGATGGCCGCCCGGCCCGCGACCACTGGGGAGACCGTCATGGCCGTCGAGATCGTCTACGAGACCCACTCGATCACGGAGGACAACGAGCGCGGCATCGCCACCGGCCGGCTCCCGGGCCGCCTCTCCGAGCGCGGCCGCCACCTGGCAGCCCGTCTGGGCGAGCGGCGCCGCGACGACGGCCTCGCCGCCGTGTACTCCTCCGACCTGCACCGGGCGGTGGAGACCGCGCGGATCGCGTTCGCGGACACCGGCATTCCCCTCCGCCAGGACCGGCGGCTTCGGGAGTGCGACTACGGCGAGCTCAACGGCCGCCCCGTCACCGAGGTCGCCGCCGTCCGGGCCCGGCACATCGACACCCCCTTCCCCGGCGGTGGCCAGAGCTACCGGGAGGTCATCGAGGCCACGGCCGGCCTCCTCGCCGACCTCCACGCGCGCCACGACGGGCAGCGCGTCCTGCTCATCGCCCACTCGGCCAACCGCTGGGCGCTCCAGTGCCTGCTCGGCGGCGGCGCCATCGAGGACCTGGTGGACGCGCCCTTCCGGTGGCAGGAGGGCTGGTACTACACCTTCCCCGCGGCCCCGCCCGACAGCAGCGCCACCACCGCGGCCGTCGACCGGACGTCGCCGAAGCTGCGGTAGACCGTCTCCAGTACGGCGTTGTGCGCGGCATCGCTGCGGGTCGCGCAGGCGTCGGCGACGAGCACCGCCCGGTAGCCGAGCGTCGCCGCGTCCCGCACCGTGGCGGCCACGCACACGTCGGTGACCAGCCCGCAGACCACGACCGTGTCCACCCCGCGCTCCGCCAGCACCTCGGGCAGCGGGCAGCGCCCCGGGAAGAACGCGGAGGGTGCGCTCTTCTCCAGCACGGCGTCGCCGGGCCCGGGCACCAGCCCCGCGGCCAGCCGCTCCGCGGGCGGGCCGGTGCCGCCGGACCGCCGGTACGCCTCGGCCGCCTGGGCCCCGTAGAACCCCACCGCCCACGGGTCCGGACGCGCCGCGACGGCGGGCAGCACCCACGCGACGGTCCCGCCGGCCGCCCGCGTCGCGTCGGCGAGCTCCCGTACCCGCGGCACCACCGAGGCCGTGTACGCGCTGCCCGTCACGAAGAACCCGACCACGTCCACCACCACGAGCGCGGTCCGCTCCGGGCACAGCTCCTCGTACGCGAACCGCCGCCCGCGCCGGCGCTCGTGCCGCTCGTACTCGTGGCCGCCGATGGCCCACCGGTGCCGCCGGTCCTCGTCCACAGGCCTCCCGTCACCCCTCGCGGCGGCGGCCCGCGCCGGCCGCCGGGTGATGGCTCCCCGGCGGTCAGGCCACCCAACCCCGCGTCATGCCGACGACCGCCGAGCCGTCCAGGTCGGCGAGCTTGCCGGAGACGAACTCGCGGGCCCAGTCGGAGGTCTGGACGCGGAAGGCGGGCCGCTCGGCGGTGAGCGCCTCGATGACCGGCGCGGCCGCCTCGGCCGAGGTCTGCGCGGCGGTGAAGGTCTGCATCGTGCGGTTGATGTACGCCTCCAGCGCGGGGGCGTACGGGCCGGCGGCCTTCAGCATCTCCGGCACGTCGACGCCGATGTTGTTGACGAACTCGCTGGCCACCGCGCCGGGCTCGACCACGGTGACGTCCACGCCGACGGTCGCCGCGACCGGCGCGAGCGACTCCATGAACCCCTCGACCGCGAACTTGGCCGCGCAGTAGGCCTCGTTGAAGGGCTGGCCGACCACGCCGCCCACGCTGGTGACGGTGATCAGACGGCCGCCGACGGCCCTCAGGTGCGGCAGCGCGGCGTGGCTGACATTGATCACGCCGAAGAAGTTCACCTCCATCGTGGCGCGCACGTCGCCGAGGGAGGCCTGCTCCAGGGTGCCGACGCGGCCCGCCCCGGCGTTGTTGACCACCGCGTCCAGCCGCCCGTACTCGGCGATCACCGCGTTGACGCAGGCGGTCACGGTGTCGGTGTCCACCACGTCGAGGCGCTTCACGTCCACCCGGTCGGCGACGCCCGCCGCCTCGGCGGCCTCGCGCAGTGCGGTGGCCTTGCCCAGGTCGCGCATGGTGGCGACGGTCCGCCAGCCGGCCTGCGCCGCGGCCACCGCGGTGGCCAGGCCCATGCCGGAGGAGGCGCCGGTGATCAGGACGACCTTGTCGGTGCTGTCGGGGGTGCGGGTCATCGGGGGACTCCTTCTGGATTCGGTTCGCCTCAATGGCAAACAAACAGGGGTATACCGCAAGCAATCGCTACTTGCGTGCACACGCACACATCCTAGGTTTGTGTGCACGCGCACGCAAGCCGGTAAACTGGGGATCATGAGCCGCGAGGACATCACCCTGGGAGAACTCTCCGACCGGGACCACGCCTTCTACGGCCTGGTCTGGGCGGGCACGACACTCACCACCCGGGTGGACCAGGCGCTCACCCGCGCCCACGACCTGCCGCTCTCCTGGTTCGAGGTCATGCTCTGGCTGAACGCCCAGACGGCCCCGGTCGCGCCCTCCTCGCTCGGCGCCAGGACCCTGCTCAGCCGCAGCCAGGTCTCCCGGGTCCTCGACGCCCTCCAGGCGCGCGGCCTCATCGAGCGCGTCCCCTCCGTCACCGACGCCCGCTCGGTCGGCATCGCCCTCACCGCCGAGGGCCGCAAGGCCTTCGCGGAGGCCGACGCCACCCGCCGCCAGGCGCTGGCCGAGGCCTTCGACGACCGCCTCGAACGGTCGGACATCGACGCCCTGAACACCGTCTGGGCCAAGCTGAAGGCGACCGCGCCGCCGCGCAGCCGCTGAGCGGGCGGCCGGGGGGCCCGACGGGCCGGAGCGGGCAGCCGGCGGCGCCCGGTCAGCCGGAATTGGCCGGGCCCGGGTCAGCCGATCGGATGACCCCCGGGTCCACCGGGCCGCGCACGGGCACCAGCCGGTCCGGGGAGGCCCGGAGGCTGCCCCGCCGCCGAGGATGGTTGCGGCGGGCACCCGCCCGGACCGCGCGCCCCACGGCGCGCCGCCGACCGTCGACAGCACCGGGGACGACCACCATGAACGCACACGACGCGCGCCTGCTCACCGCGGCCGCCGACGGCGACACCGCCGCGGTGGCGGCCGCCCTGCGGGACGGCGCCGCGATCGAGGCCCGCGACCCGCACGGCCGCACCGCGCTGCTGCTGGCCGCGCTCGGCGACCACGTCGGCACCGCACGGGCCCTGGTCGGGGCGGGGGCCGACCCCGACGCCCAGGACCAGCGGTCCGACAGCCCCTGGCTGGTCACCGGCGTCACCGGCAGCGTCCCGATGATGCGGACCCTCCTGGCGGCCGGCCCCGACCTGCGGCTGCGCAACCGCTACGGCGGTGTCAGCCTGATCCCGGCCGCCGAGCGCGGCCACGTCGAGTACGTGCGCGCGGTCGTGCGGGAGACCGACATCGACGTCGACCACGTCAACCGGCTCGGCTGGACCGCGCTCCTGGAGGCCGTCATCCTCGGCGACGGCGGACCCGCGCACGAGGAGATCGTGGAACTGCTGGTCACGGCCGGTGCTGACCCCCTCCTCGCCGATCACGACGGCGTGACCGCCCTCGAACACGCCGAGCGGCGCGGGTTCACCGGCATCGCGGACTTCCTCCGCGCCGTCACCGCCCGCCGCACGGGCCCGGCCGGCGCCGCGAACCCTGCGGGAGCTGAGCGTTCCCCGGACTCCGCCGGCCCCGCCGGCCCCACGGACCCCACGGCCGGAGCCGGCCGGTGAGGCCCCGCCGTCCCGCCCGCGTCCTGCTGCTCCCCGTCCTGGCCGCGGCGGCACTGCTCTCCGCCTGTACGCCCGCCGACGGCGCGGAGGACTCCACGGCCCCGGCGCCGACGCGTGCCGTGCCCGCCCCCGCCGCGCCGCCGGCCCCCGGCACCCTGCTGGTCGCCGACTTCGGCGCCGACACCGTCACCTTCGTGGACCCGGTGCGCGGCGCCACCGGCTCGGTACGGGTCGGCACGGCCCCGTACGGCCTGGCCCTCGGCGCGGACGGACGGGCCTGGGTGGCGACGGCGGAGGGCGTCGCCGTCGTCGACACCCGTACGCGCACCCGGTCGGCCCTCGTTCCGTACCGCACCGCCACCGGCCGCCCGGACACGGGGGAGTACCGCGGCGGCGGCATGGGCATCGCGCTGTCGCCCGACGGCAGCCGCGCCTTCGTCGGCGTGAACGTCCCCGGCCGCAACGGCGTCCTGGAGGTGGTCGACACCGCCCGCCTGGAGGTCACGGACACCGTCCCGGTCGGGCGCCGCCCCTTCGACGTGGACGTCTCGGCCGACGGCCGCGAGGTGTACGCCACCGGGCACGACTCCTTCGACGTGACCGTGGTGGACGCCGGCTCGCTGCGCCCCCGCCGCATCGAGGTGGCCCCGTACGGCACCGAGGGCGGGCTCGGTTCCTGGCTGAAGCCGCACTACGCCGCCGTACGGCCCTCGGACGGCAGGCTGCTGCTGCCCTTCGAGGGCGAGCGGCTGGTCGTACTGGACCCGCGGACCGGGAAGTCGACGGTGGAGCCGATGACGGCCGACACGCACCAGCACGGCGTCGCCGTCGCACCGGACGGGGCGCTGCTGGTCGTCGGCACCGGTCCGATCGACCCTGAGGAGGACGCGGGCGCCTCGCTCACGGTCCGGGCGCCCGACGGCCGCGAGCGCGTCGTCCCCCTGGACGGGCCGCACGAGTCGGTGGCGGTGTCCCGCGACGGCAGGACCGCGTACGTCTCCGGCGGGTTCACGCGGGACGGCCACTGGGACGGCATCACCGTCGTCGACCTCGCGAGCGGCGCGACCCGCCGCCTCCCTGCCGGGGAGCGGCCGTTGGGGATCGCCGTGCTCTGACGGACGTCGCGGACCGGTGGTCGTGCCGCACGGCCGGCGGGGCCGGAGACAGACGGCGTGAGGGCCGGCCGGACCGAGGTCCGGCCGGCCCCCACGCGCACTCAGGCGGACGTCTTCCCGTGACCGGAGGCGAGGGGCCATTCACGGTTCAGCGAGCCCAGCGGGATCCGCTTCCGGAAGATCGGCGTGCCGAAGACCGAGAGCTGGAGCTGCAGGTGTCCGCTCAGGTCGAACCCGCCGTGCACCGACCAGGAGCCGGCCAGCGTCGCGCTGCCGTCCGTGGACGCGGTGCCGGTGGCCTCGGCGCCGGCCCGGAGGTACGGCGCGAAGTCCGCGCCGACGCCGGCCATCCCGTACAGGCCGACGGACGCCTCGGCGCCCAGCGCGGCCTTCGCCCGGCCGGCCGCCGTGACCGTGGCCGTCACCGGCGTGCTCGTGACCTCGGAGGTGCCGACCGGGGTCCAGCCCTGCCCGCGGGCGTAGCTGCCGCCGACGCGGAAGTCGCCCTTCACGTCCTGGCGCACGTCGAGGGTGATCCGGCCGTCGGCCTCCAGCAGCAGGTACACGGTCAGGTCGAGGTTGACGACCACGGGGACCGGCCCGACCTGGATGACCGGGTCGGCGTGCAGCTTGGCGAAGGGGATCCGCTGGGAGGCGGTGGCCGCCGCCCGGCCCTTGAGGGCCCACTGCGCGGACCAGTCGCCGCTCATGCCGAGGAACGCGGTGCCGGGGCCGGACCTGCCCGGCGCGCCGAGTGCGCCGCCGTCGTACGAGAACTCCACCTCCGGAGCCAGTTCCACGAAGCCCGACACGGAGGCGGCGGCCGACACCGGCGCGCCCTCCGCCGTCGCGAGCGCGGCACCGACGTCGAGCCGGAGCCGGCCCACGGGAACCTTCGCGCCGCTGGGACCGAAGTGGAGCCCGTCGGGCCTGGTCCAGGAGAACTTCACGCCGTCCACGAGGGGTTCGACGCCGATGGTGGACGGGTCGACCGGTACCTGGCCGGCGGCCTTGTCGTCGCCGAGGAGCGCGCTCAGGGCGGCGGGCCTGGTGACGACCTCCGTGCCGCGGCCCGTGGTCCCCACGACCTCGGTGACCTCGGCGAGGAGGCCGTCCGGCGCGCCGGGGGCGGGCGGGCTGGCGATCATGTCGCCGGCCCGTACGGGGGTGCTCCCGGCCGAGGAACCGGCGGAGGGACCGGCGGAGGGGCCGGCGGAGGGGCCGGCCGTCGCGCCGGGCTGCGTGGCGTCCGGTGCGCCGGGTGTGGCCTTCGGCGGCGGGGCGGGCTTCGACGGGGCGGATATGACGGCGCGTCGGGTGCGCCTGTCGTACGACGCCACCTTGAGGGCGCTCCGCTTGGCGCCGCCGGCCGCGGGCGCGCCGCCCTTGGCGTCGGGGCGGGCCACGGCCGTCGGCGTGCCGCGCGGCGCCTCGGCGACGGCGAGCTGCTCGCTGCCGGCCGCGGGGGCGGGGGCGACGGCCGCCACCGGGGTGGCGGGGGCGGACTCGGGGGCCGTACCGGCGGCCGAGCAGCCGGTGGCGGCGAGGGCGAGGGAGGTCAGTAACGGGACGAGGATGGTCCTGGCGGGCCTGCGCACGGGGGCGTCCTCCGCGGTTCGAGGATGAGGGGGGTGGATGCCGTCAAGATTCCTACTGGGAAGTAATGCGGCAGCGGAATCATGACATGAGCACGCGACTCTCTCGTAATCGACGGATCCTCAGAAGTGCTTCAAAAAACGACAGTTGAGGCTTGGATGGAATCGGGGAGTGAGGGCGTGGCCGGAGTCGGACGGACGGCTCGATGCGCCCTTTCACCCACCGCACGCGCTCCCGTACAGTCCGTCGTGCCCGTGCCCGTGCCCGTGCCCGTGCCCGTGCCCGTGCCCGTGCCCGTGCCCGTGCCGAGCCCGAGCCTGGCCCCCGTCCGTGCCTGGCCCCCGTCGTGCCGCCGTGCCCGCCGCCGGAGCCGACCGCCCCACTTCGCACCAGGAGCAGCCCCGTGGCCACCCACGCCGAGTCAGGCCCCGTCCCGGCCCCCTCGCCCGTGCCCTTCCCGCCGGCCGGGGAGGGGGTGCCGGTGCCCGAAGCCGACCCCGCGCTCGTCGCGCGCTGGCGCGCGGACGGCGGGGAGCTGGTGGACCTGCTCACCCGGACGCGTGAACTCCTGGGCGGCGTGGCAGCGTTCCGGCTCGGTCCGGACCCCACCGTGCTCGTCACCGACCCCAGGGCGGCCCAGCAGGTGCTCGCCCTGCACCCGGACCGGTACGTCAAGCGGTCCCACCGCGCCCGCCTGCTCGTCGGAGACGGCGTGCTCTCCGCCACCGGCGACGCCTGGCGCAGGCAGCGGCGGGTGCTCCAGGGCCAGTTCACGGGCAAGGGGATGCGGCGCTACGAGGACCGGATCGAGGCGGCCGCCCGTACGGCCGCGGCGCGCTGGGCGGCGTACGCCCGGACCGGCGAGGAGTTCGACCTGGGCGACGAGATGCGGCGCTTCGCCCTGGACACCATCTGGCGGTCCCTGACGGGGCACCCCCTCGACGCGCACACCGAGCGCGAACTGGCCGCCGTGTCCACCGTGATGGGCGCCCTCCCCACCCTGCCCGCCGGTGCCCCGGGGGCGGCGGTGGCCGCCGAGCTGGCCAGGATCGACGCCGTCGCCCGGCATGCGATCGGGGCGGCCCGCCGGGGCGAGGCCGGGCCGGACGGCCCGGGGCTGCTGCACGTGCTGCTCGACGCGGCGGGGGAGCACGCCGAGTACACCGACGACCTGCTCAGGGACGAGCTGGTTACCCTGCTGGTGGCCGGCCACGAGACCACGGCCACCACCCTGACCTGGCTGTACCTGCTCCTGGACCGTCACCCGGAGGCACGGGAGGAGGCCCTCGCCGCGGGTGGCGAGGGCACACCGGAGCGCCGTCAGGCCCTCGGCGCGCTCGTCCACGAGGCGCTGCGCCTGTACCCGGCCGCCTGGATCCTGCCGCGCCACGCGGTCGAGGACGGACTGCTCGCCGGGCACGTGGTGCCGGCCGGCACCGACGTCCTGGTCTGCCCGTACCTCACCCACCGTGACCCGGAGCTGTGGCCCGACCCGGAGCGCTTCGACCCGGCACGGTTCACCACGCCGGGCCGCCGCCCCTCCGAGCCCGGCAGCCACCTGCCCTTCGGCATCGGCCCCCGGGCGTGCCTGGGCCTGCAGTTCGCGCTGCGCGAGGCCACGGCCCTGCTGGAGCACCTGCTGCCGGCCCACCGGCCGCGCTTCCGCGCCACCCCGGCCGGAACGGTGTTCGGGATCACGGTCCGCCCGGACGGCCCCACCCCGGTCACGCTGGGCTGACGCCCGGGCCGGGGCTCGGTCAGCGGGCGCGGAGCGCGCCCATGGCCCGTACGAACTCCGCGGGCCCGGACTGCGAGCCGCGCAGCCCCGGTACGAAGGTCCAGGCGCCGGCCCCGTCACGCACGAACTCGGCCACCAGCACGGCCGGGCAGTCGCCCACCTCGGCGAAGCCGCCCTCGGCCAGCACGGTGTGCCCCTCGCGGATCCGGAACCCGGCGTTGGCTATCTCGCCGAAGGTCACCCGGCCGCCCTGGTCCTGCACGGACACGCCGACCACGACGCGGCCCAGCTCCGGCCGGATCCGGTCGAGTTCGAGGGTCATCACCTCGTCGAAACCGAAGCCCTGGCCGGTGCGGCTGTCACGGTCGAGGGTGATCGTGCCGTCGGGCGACCGGCTGCCGAAGTGCACGACGTACACCGGCTCGCCGTGCGGGTCGTCGGCCGCGTAGGTGGCCGCCACCAGGTCGAGGTCGTGCGGCGGCCGCCCGGCCGGCGCGGGATCCCACTTCAGCGCGACCTCGACCTTCGCCGGACCCTTGCGGAAACCGCTCATCGGCGCCCCCACCCCTCTCCTCCGCCGGCACCCGCCGGCCACCGTCGTGGACCCACCATGCTGCCACCCCAAGTGATCAAGCGTGCCCCGCATTTCGGCCGCATTCCCCCGTCACTCCCGTGCCTCGGCGCAGAGGACCCTGGGCCCCAACGGGTCTGCACCCTGGCTTTCGCACGCGGCGGGATCCAGCGTCGGCGGGGCGGACGGCGTCGCCGCCGGCTCCCAGACCCTCTGCGGCGCGGCCCCGCCCTCCGGCCCGCCCAGGTACAGCGTGGCGACACCGCCCGCGGCCACGAGCACCCCCCAGACGACGAGCGCCCACACCCACAGCCTCCGCCGCACGGCCCACCCCCGACCCCCGCCCACCGGCCCGCCCCTTCAGCGCACGCCTCGACGCCATGCTCCATCATGGGTCCGACAACGCCGCCGGAACGGCCGTGCGGCGCCGCGAGGGGAGTACCGGGCATGCAGCTGGTCGTGGACGGGGAACGCTTCACCGTCACCGAGCGCGAGGACGCGCGCGGTGTCTACGACTTCGCCTGGGACTCGGGCCCGAACGAGGGCTACGGCTTCACGACCGCGGTCCACGGCGCCGACTCCCTCACCCCGGCCGAACTCGAACAGTCCGCGCGCGACTTCCTCGCCCAGATCGACCCGGACACCGGCCACCTGCCGGACTAGGGCCCGTCCGGCGGTCACGCCGGGCGGGCCGTCGACGCCGGGAGACCGTGTCGAGGCAGCTTGGTCCGCCGAAAATGCCTCGACACCGGCCGCGGTGGTCGGGGACGCTTCGCGCGATGACCAGAACAGACGACACGCCGCCCGCGTGGGACGAGCGCACCCAGCTCACCACGTTCCTCGACTACACCCGTGACACCGCCCGCGCCAAGTGCGAAGGCATCTCCGCGGAGAACGCACGCAAGGCCCTCCTGCCCGGCTCACCGCTGATGACGATGAGCGGAGTGATCAACCATCTCCGCTGGGTCGAGTACTACTGGTTCCAGGTGGTCTTCCTCGGCGAGGAGGACCAGGGCCCCTGGACCGAGGAGGACCCCGACCGCGAGATGCGCATCGCCGTCGACTTCCCGCTGTCCCAGCTGCTCGACGAATACGCCGGACAGAGCGCCCGCTACCGCGAACTGGTCGCGGGGAGCGGGCTGGACGACCGGGCCGAACGAGCCGTCCGCGGCGGCCTCCACGTCGACCTGCGCTGGATCCTCCTCCACCTCACCGAGGAGACGGCCCGCCACAACGGCCACCTGGACATCCTGCGGGAGATGCTCGACGGCACGACCGGCGGCTAGGTTCCGTCCGGTCGCCCCCGGCCGCGCTCAGAAGGCCTGGACCAGGCGGGCGAGTTCGGCCACGGCCGCGGCCAGGGGGGCCGCGGGCTGCGCGAAAACCGTCAGGCGGTCCAGTGCTCTGCGGACCACTCCGGGCTCCGGCTGGTCCTCGTCGAGTTCCTCCCGCAGGCGGCGCAGCTCTGCGCGAGGGGCCTCCTGGTCGGGCAGCGCGGCCCGGTGTTCCTCCAGGAGCTGCTCGACCTGCCGGAGCAGGTCGTCCAGCCGGGTGCGCTGCTCGATGGTGGGGGCCTGCATGAAGACCTGGCCGGCCACGGCCCGGGCGTGCGGGCCCACGGCCTGGTTCGCCACGTGGCTGTGGCCCCCGTACTGCTGGATCCCGAGGTTCACGACGGGCCGGGCGCCGTCGGGCGAGGGCCCGGGCTGCTGGGACATGTCCATTCCTGCCTTCCTGTTCAACGGGTCGTCGTGCCGCCGGGCTGCGTCGGCCCCCCGGCACGGGCCGTGGCCGACCGGGCGTCGGCCCGTGCGCCGGGGCCCACGGCCTGGTTGCCCACGACGCTCACGCCGCCGGTCTGCAGGACGCCGTGGTTGAGGATGGTCTGGCTCTGGGCCCGGAAGTCGGAGGTGTCCACGCCGTGGTCGTCCAGGAAGTCCCGTACGGCGGCCAGCGCGTGCCGGTCGAGTGCGTTGAGCGTGCGCTGGGCGTCCAGCCGCTGGAAGTGGTGGAAGTACTGCGGCCCCGTACCGGTCTCCCGGATGCTCATCCTGGCGCCGCGGTCGAACGCCGGGTCCTCGGCGGCGACGTGCAGCTCGCGGCGGAGCAGACCGGGCCTGCGGCGCTCGGCCAGGGCATCCGCCAGGCACGCCCGCGGGGCCTGCCGCAGGGCGCCGGCGCTCCGTCGTACGGCGTTGAGCACCAGGCGCCGGCGCCGGTCCGGGGCCGGCGCGGCCGTACCGCGCTCAGCGCCCGGCGGCAGCAGGTCCATCACGTGGAACCCCCGTGGTGCGGGGTCCAGGACGAACCGCTCGCAGCGCAGGTGCAGGGTCCGGTCGGTCACCGCCACGTGGACGAAGTGGCTGGGAACCACCTCCCCGCCCCACAGGGGCAGGTGGGTGGCGAGCCACAGCCGGGCCACGCCGTCCGGCTGCCCCGCGATCCGGCGCAGCGCCTCGTCGGGCAGTCGGGTGGCGGGGGCGCGCAGCGGATCGGGCAGCAGCGGGCTGCCGGCGACGAGCTCCCGGCCGCTGACGAACACCCGCTCCTCGACCCGTAGTCCGGCCAGGTACGGGGCGTCCGCACCGCCGGCCTGGCCGGAGCCACTCGCGCCCGCCCCCGCGGCTGCCCCCGCCCCCGCCGCCGCCACGGTGGCGGCGGCGGTCGCGCGCAGCCCGCTCCGCAGCCGTTCCAGCACGTCCCAGGTGTCGAACGCGGCCACCCCGGCGGCCACCCCGGCGGGCGCGCCCGCGGCACCGTCCCCGGACGGTCCGGCGGCCGGCTGGGCGGGCAGCAACGGCACCGTGAGGTCCCAGGCCGAGTCCTGACCCCCGTAGCCGATGAACGGCGAGAAGGTGCTGTGGCACGTCACGTTGCCGCGCTGGGCCTCGGCCACGGCGGCGATCCTGGCCGCCGCCCACGGTTCGGCGGTCCCGGCGTCCGGCAGCCGGGCGGGGTCGAAGACCCCGCGCCGCAGGGCCCCGGCCAGCCGTGCGTCGACGTCGGTCTCCTCGTCGAGCAGCGCGCGCAGCGCCAGCGCGCAGGCCGCCGCCACCGCGAGGAGCGGCGGTACGCCGAACAGGTAGCCGCCCACCAGCCAGCTCAGCACCCCCGGCAGCGGCAGGGCCGACAGCGCGAGCCCCGTCAGCACGCCGGCCACCACCAGGCCGAAGACCGTACCGGCCAGTCGCCACGCCACCTCGGACGTGGGCGGAACCCCGCGGCCGCGGGCCACCTGGCGCGACGCGCGCGGCTCGGCAGCGGCCCCCAGCGCCCGGAGCGCGAACAGGGTGGGTAACACCCACAGCGGGCCGGCCACGAGCACCGGGCAGAAGGCCGCGGCCAGCCGCCGGTCACGCCGGCGGTGCAGCCGGCGGGCCGCGAGCGCGTGCCGGACGACGGGCACCAGGTCGATGCCGGGCGAGACGGCGACCGCGCCCAGCCCGTCTCCGAGTACGCCGTCCACCACGCGCCGCGCGAAGGGGGGATCCAGGTAGGTCCCGGCGCTGAGATAGCGGGTGATGTCACCGGGCGCGGTGCCGGTCGCGACCGGCTCGGTGGCGCTCGCGGTGGGGTGGGCCATGGCGGTGCTCCGTTCACGGGTGCGTGTGCGGAAGGCGGCGAGGACCCCGCGCCCGGTGCCGGGCGCCGTCGGGGCCCCGGCGTGGACGACGCCGATGAGCAGGCCCAGCAGCACGCCGAAGACCAGGGCGTCGAAGAGGTAGACGACCAGGGCTTCGGAGGGGGCCGTGCGCAGCAGGACGGAGCTGCCGGGGCCGGTGAGCGCGGCGACTGCCCACCACAGGAGCGTGGCGAGGACGGAGGTCACCACACCGGTGCCGAGGGCGGCGACCCACCGGACGCCGCCGGCCGCGGGGGCCCGGCCCACCAGGCGGGGCACGAAGAGCAGGGTGCCGAGCAGCAGCCCGACGAGTACCAGGTCGTCTTGCCAGGGGATTCCCGCCCCGAGGCGGTCGACGCGTTCCGTGAGGCTCCACCGGGGGACGAACAGCGACCGGTGGAGCAGCCAGACCACGCGGTCGTCCGGGTACCAGCCGCGCAGCGCCTCGACGGTCCACGGGCTGCCCAACGCCACCAGGACCCCGCACAGGAGTGCCGCTCTCCCCCTGCCGCCCACCCGTCTCATGGATCCCCCCGACCCGTTCGAGGCCTCGTACTCTAGGCAGCCCACCGCCGGAATGTCAGCCGTCGCGCTGGCACCCAGGCCCCAACACCGCAGGAACGAGCCACCATTGGCGCACGGAGCACCCCCGGCGGCGCCGGTTCCGGTTGCTCAGGCCAGGGTTGCCGCCAGCAGGGTGACGTTGCCGCCGCCGTGGTTGCGTTCGAGGGTGATGTTCACGTCCAGGAGTGAGGGCTCGGGGGTGCGGAAGGTGATGTCGTAGACCCGGAAGTAGTCCTTGTTCAGGGGGCCGGACGCGGTGTCGGCGTGGTCGCGGTAGGCGGGGCGGGCGTCCTTGCCGAGCGCGGCGGTGAAGCGCATCGCGCCCTGGCGGTAGCCGACGTACAGGCGGAACACCCGGGTCGTGCTCTTCGAGGGGACCAGGATGCGGAAGCCCGCGCCGGGCCCGCCCTGGTACACCACCGAACGGACGTTGCGCGCCGCCTGGTGGGGTGAGGCGCCGCCGGTCCACGAGAACGTCACGGGCTGCCCGCTCGCGTACAGCCTCGTCGGTTCCTCGGTGCCCAGTGCGGTGAAGTCCCCGATGACGAAGGCGTCCGCCTTGCGGGTCACGCAGTAGACGTTCAGGTGGGCGCACTCCGATGCCGCCGGCTTGCCGCCCGCGAACTCGGTCGTGGCGTCTTCGTCCTCGGGGAGGTACCCCCACTGCACCCAGTCGGTCCGGCCTTCCGACGACAGGTCGACGTTCCCGGTGAGGGCGCTCCCGGTACCCCGGAGCAGGCCCCCGACGCCGGGCGGGGACGCCGAGCCCCCGGCGCCGCCGAACGGGTCGAGCAGCACGACCGCGAGCGCGGCGAGCGCCACCGCGGCCGCCACCGCCAGAGCAGCGATCAGCCTGCCCGGCCGCGGTCGGGTCCGGCCTGTGGCCGGCCCCTCCGGCGGTTCCCGGTACGCCCGGTTGCGGGCCAGGGCGAGACGCGCGGCGCTGCTCCGGGTGGCCGCGAGGTCGGGGTGGGTCCCGTTGCGCCGGACCATCCTGCCGTACAGCTCGCGGTACAGGGTGTCCAGGTCGAGCAGCGGGGGCCCCTCGGGAAGCCCCTCCGACAGGACGGACACGAGTTCGTCGGTGAAGTCCGTCAGCGGCTGCCCGGCGGGCGAGATCGCCTGTTCGTGGCGCTTGGTCGCGGTGAGCAGGAAGATGCCGTCCACGGGCGGCTCTTCGCGCGTCGGCCGCCTCACCCCCATCGGCTCGGACGCCGCCGTCCCGCTGTAGCAGCAGTCCAGGATCACGATGTTGCGCTCGGCCCTGGACTCGTTGTGTTTGAGGGCCTTGACCACCGACTTGTAGAGGAGGGACCAGTTCGACCTCTGCCTCGTGGACCTCGGCATCGCCAGCCGCAGGCCCTCGTCGCCGGCCGCGTCGACGAGACCGTGCCCTGCGAAGTACAGGACGAAGGTGTCCTCGGCCTCCTGCGTGAGGGAGTGGATCCGGTCGATCACCTCCTCGGCGAGGCCGGGTCGCATGACGACGCAGTGCTCCGCGGCCAGACCCCACACCTCCGGGTCCGTCAGAGCCGCCCGTAGCGCTTCGAGGTTGTTGTCGACCGCGGGCAGGTCCGCCAGGTCGTTCGCCGCGAGGCGGGAGACTCCGACCAGCAGGCAGCGTGAGCGCGCCGGGTCCGGAAGCACGGCCACGTTCGGCCCGGCCCGGCTACGTGCTGCCGTCCGGGGCGGGAGCGGGGTCGCCGGTATGGCCGGGCTCCGGCAGGGTGGCGGCCGGAACCGCCGCGTCCGGGACGACCGCCGGGTCCGGGATCCTCAGGGCCCGGGCGATCTCGGACACCTGCCCGGGCGACGCCCTGTCGATCACGACGGTGGTGTCGCCCCGGCTGATCCGCACGGTCCGGTCAGAGCGCCCCTGCAGCCAGACCGCGACCGCCACCGTCAGGCCGCCGAGGGCAGTGACGTTCCCGATCACCAGGCTGATCGCCTCCAGGGCTGACCCCATGGCTCCGGGTTCGGGCGGCGCGTGCACCGGTACGGGCCGGCAGTGCCTGCGTACCTCCGAGTCCCGGGACAGCCATGTGAGGAGTGAAGCGGTGGCTTCCCCGCCCTCGCGGAGATCGGTGCTCGTCACGGTCAGCGTGGCGTCCATGGGGCTCCCGCGGTCGCTGGTCGGCGGATGGCCAAGCGTCTCGATTATGGCGTGAACTCGGGCTGCCGGCACCGTAGTTCGGCGACAGCCAGAGGATCGCGGACTAGGCGGACGCGGGCGGCAACGCGGTCGGGAACGCCGCCGGCCGGGCCTCCCGGCCGAAGAAGGTCTTCGCACGGACCATGGCCCGCTCGTCGTCCCGTATCTGGCCCGGCCGGGAGCCGTTGCCGAGCAGCACCCCGCCGAACCGCATGCCCAGGTACGCCGCGGTGTGCTCCAGCGAGGCGACCAGCGGCTCGGCCCGGGCCTCGTCGCGGTCGGCCATCGCCGTCACGCCCCACAGCGTGCGGCCGGCCACCCGCTCCTTGAAGTCCGAGCCGGGTACGGACAGCCAGCCCGACCAGTAGTCGAGGTACCGCTTGGCCTGCGCGGACAGGCTGTACCAGTACAGCGGCGAGGCGATCACGACGTCGGTGGCCTCCAGCGTGGCGTGCCGCAGGGCCTCCTCGTGCTCGCCGGCGGTCCAGCTGTCGTCGTCGTGCCGCCCGTCCTGGAAGTCCGGCAGCGGCATCCTCGACAGGTCCACCCACCGGCGCGCGACGTCGGCGGGCAGTTGCTCGGCGGCGGCCCGGGCCAGGGTCTCGGTGTTGCCCCCGGGCCGGGAGCTGCCGAGGACGAAGAGGAACGAGCGGCCGGCGGTCGGGGTCGTGTCCATGGTCAGGTGTGCTCCGCTCTCGGTCATCCGCCGGGCGCGTCCGTGCCGGCGTGGCCACGGCCGCCCACGGGCGGGTTGGTGATCCGTGGTCTCCTCCCCGCCAACCCCCGCCGGATCCCGGGGTATTCCCGCCCCGCCCGGCCGAACGGCCGCCGCCCCGCAGGCCCGGCGGGCGAAAATCCGGAGGGCGGCCCGCCGGCGGCCGCATACCCTCCCGGCATGAGGGATTCGACGATACGTGCGGTGAACCGGCTGACCGGCCGCTGGGTGGAGACCGCGGTGGACGGGGCCGAGAGCACCGTCCTGACGGCGGCCGGCGTCTGGCCGCTGCTCGCGCAGCTCGCGGACGGCGCGGGCGGCCCGGCGCGCGAGGAACTGGCCGGGGCACTCGGGCTGCCCCCGGAGCGCGCCGCCGCCGCGGCCGTCGAACTGCTCGACGCCCTGGGCCGCATCCGAGGCCTGGACGCCGCGACCGGCCTCTGGGCGCACCAGGACCTGCCGCTGGATCCGGACTGGACCGCCGGGCTCCCCGAAGGGGCCCGCGGCCCCCTCACCGGCGACCCCGAGAAGGACCGCGCGGCGCTCGACGCCTGGGCCGCCGAGAACACCGGCGGCCGGATCGACCGCATGCCCGCGGCGGTCGACGAGTCGACCATGCTGGTGCTGGCCTCGGCGCTCGCCCTGCGCCTGCGCTGGATCCGGCCGTTCACGCCCGCACCCGGCGAGGCGTACGAAGGCCCCTGGGCCGGCCGGGAGTTCCTGTGCCTGCGCCGCACGACCTCCCTCCTGGACCGGGTGCGGGTCGCCGACACGACCGGCGGCCGGGTCACCGTGCTGGAAGTGGTCGGCGACGGCGGGGTGGACGTCCACCTGGTGCTGGGCGAACCCGGTGCCGATCCCGGCCGCGTGCTGCGCGGCGGCGTCGACGCGGTGACCCGGGCCGTCGCGTCGGTCGACGGCCACGCCCTGCCCGAGGGTGCGCCCGGACCCGGTCTGGCGGTCGGCAGGCAACGCTCGTACAGCCGGCAGCCGCAGCTCGACGTCGAGACGCCGGCCTTCGAGGTCGAGGGTGACCACGACCTCCTGGAGCGGGCGCGCCTGTTCGGCCTGGAGACCGCCTCCGACAGCACTTCCGGCCACTTCCCCGGCATCAGCGCCGTCCCGCTGGCCGTCAACCGGGGCAGGCAGTCCGCCATGGCGCGGTTCCACGCCGAGGGCTTCGAGGCGGCCGCCGTCACCGCGTTCTTCGCGGTGGTGGGCAGTGCCGCCACCCTGCCCCCGTACCTGATCCGCCGGATCGGCGTCACCATCGACCGCCCCTTCGGTTTCCTCGCCGTCCACCGCACCTCCCGGCTGGTCCTCGCCGCCGGCTGGGTGGCCGAGCCGCTGCCCTACGTCCACCCGGACCCGGACGACGGCTGGGACGTCGACGACTGGGACGACGAGGACCGGTGAGGGGCGGGCAGCCGCACCGGGCCGGGATCGAAGGAGGTCGTGACGCGCGCGCCGGCCCGTACGGTCCAGCCGTCGAAGTCCCGCCCCGACGCCCGGAGCCGGAAGCTCCGGCGGCCCTCGCCCCCGGTCCGCCGGGCCGGCCAGGCCGGCGCCGCGACCGTACCGTGGCCGCAGGCCGGCAGTTCCCCAGCCGACGTGAAGAACCGCGGCGGCACCGGGAGTCCGGGGTCCCCGGCGGTGCCGGCGGCGACGTCCGCGCCGACGAACACCGCGTGCGAGGTGCCGTGCTCCACCGGCACCCGGCACCGCTCCGCGTCGTCCAGCCGCCCGTCGTCCGGCAGCACGTGGGACTCCCGCCGGAGCCCTCCCTCAGGCACGCCTGGACGATCATCCGGCCCCGTCCCTCAGGCACGCCTGGACGAGCACCTGCCCCCTCCCTCAGGCACGCGGACGGCCGTCCGGCCGCCTCCCCGTCCGACCGGCAGCCGCCGCCCGCACCGCCGCTTGCGCGGCCGCCCGTACCGGCTCATAGTCCGAAGTATGGACGCGCGCGAGGCGGCGCTCCAACAGGCGTACGGCCATGCCGTCCGCTGGCTGGCGAGCCTGTCCGACCGCCCGGTACCCGCCCGCGCCTCGGTCGACGAGATCGTGCGCGCGCTCGGCCCCGGGCTGCCCGACGGCCCCGGCACCCCCGCCGACGTGGTCGACCTGCTGGCCACCGCCTGCGAGCCGGGCCTCACCGCCTTCCCCAGCGGCCGCTTCTACGGCTTCGTGGTCGGCGGCACCGAACCCGCCGCCCTCGCCGCGGACTGGCTGGTCAGCGCGTGGGACCAGAACAGCGTCATGCGCGCCGTCAGCCCGGCGTACGCGGCCGCGGAGGACATCGCGGGCGCCTGGGTGCTCGACCTGCTCGGCCTCCCCGGCGGGAGCGCCGTCGGCTTCACCACCGGCGCCACCATGGCCAACTTCACCTGCCTCGCCGCCGCCCGCGACGCCGTCCTCGGGCGCGCCGGCTGGGACACCGACCGGGACGGGCTGAGCGGCGCCCCGCGCGTCCACGTCCTCGCCGGCGAGGACCGGCACATGGCCGTCGACCTCGCCCTGCGCTACCTGGGCCTCGGCCGTCCCGGCCTGGTGCCCGCCGACGACCAGGGACGCATCCGGCCCGACGCGCTGAGCGAGGCCCTGGCCGCGGCGGGTGCCGGCGGGCCGGTACCCACGATCGTGGTCCTGCAGGCCGGCGACATCCACTCCGGCGCCTTCGACCCCTTCCCCGAGGCCGTGCGGGCCGCCCGCGAGGCCGGCGGCTGGGTGCACGTGGACGGTGCCTTCGGCCTCTGGGCGGCGGCGTCGCCGGCGTACGCGCCCCTCATGGCGGGCTGCGCGGACGCCGACTCCTGGGCCACGGACGCCCACAAGACCCTGAACGTCCCCTACGACTGCGGCCTCGCCGTCGTCCGCGACCCGGCCGCGCTGCGGGCCGCCATGGGACGGCGAGTACCTCATCCACCACGAAGAGGGCGACCCGATCGACAAGGTCCCCGAACTCTCCCGCCGAGGCCGCGCGTTCACCGTCTGGGCCGCGCTCCGCTCCCTCGGCCGGTCCGGCGTGGGCGACCTGGTCGACCGCCTCTGCCGGCACGCCGCCGCCTTCGCCGAGGGCATCGCCGGCATCGAGGGCGCCACGATCCTCCACGACGTCGTGTTCACCCAGGTCTGCGCCCACTTCGGCACCGACGCGCGCACCGACCTGGTCATCGACCGCCTCCTCGCCGACGGCACCACCTGGATCAGCGGCTCCACCTGGCACGGCCGCCGCGTCCTGCGCATCTCGGTCAGCAACTGGTCCACCACCGACGCCGACGTCGCCCGCGCCCTGGAAGCCGTCCGCCGGGCCGCCACCGCCCCCTGACCGGCCACCCGGTGGCCGCCGTACGGGTGATGACGGACCGGCGGCGGTTGTTAGTCTTTGCGGGACCGCCGCCCCGGCCGCCCGCTCGGGCGGGCCCGCGGAGCGCGGCGGACGAACCACTCGAACACCGCGGGAGCTGTTGTGACGGAGGGCACCGCCCGGGACCTGACCGAGACCGTGCGGCGCATCGACGTCCTGCTCGACCGGATGGGGCTGGACCGCGACCGGGTCCTGCGCATCGACGGTGAGGGCGGCCTGTCCCACGCCTCGGGAGTGCCGGCCGAGGACGTGGCGGCGCTGCTGCGCGGGGAACCGGTGGGTTCCCCGGACCCGGGGGCGGACGCCGTGGAGGCCCGGCACCGGCGCGTGGTCGAGCGGATCCTCTTCCTGCGCCGCACCCGCCTGCGTACCGGCCCGGACGGCAGCAGGCGGATCAGCTCCCTCGCGGAGATCGCGGCGGGCGCGGGGACCAGCGCACAGTGGCTGGACAAGATGATCAGGACGGGCAGGGCGCCGAACCTCGACCACGCCGCCGGCATCGCGGCCTTCTTCGGCGAGCGGATCGAGTTCCTGGTCGCCGAGCCGGCGGAGGCCCTGGACCGGGTCCTCCAGCAGATCCACCGGGACCTGCTGGAACGTACGGTGGAACGCCAGGACCAGGACCTCGCACGCCTGCGGAAGACCGGCACGGTCGCCGGCGTCGACCCCGAGCTCGGCGTCGTCGCCTACGCCGCCCGCGCGCTGGTCGACGTCCCCGAGGACACGGCCCAGCCGCTTATCGCCCTCATCGAGTCCGTCGCACGGCGGGCCCAGGAGGACCGGGCCCGGGAGGCCCGCGCCGCACGCGACTGAGGGGCACCACGCAGGACGGAGCAGGCGGCCACGACGGGGGAGTCGTGGTCCGCGCGCGGTCACGCGCAACCGAGAACGATGTGCAGGGGGGAACCCGTGCGTCTGCCATGGGACACGTACACCGACGGGCTGCGGCTCGCGCGCGCGATGAAGCGCCACCGCGACGAGTTGTTCAAGGGGGTCGGCCGCCCGGTTCCCGAGACACCGGAGGGGATCTTCCGGGCGATCTGCCGCCATCTGACGCTGAGCAGCGGGCGGGAGGTGCGCCTGGTGCTGGAGCCCTTCCCCGTCGACACGGTCAGCGGACTCTGGCTGGACATGGGCGACTTCGACGTGATCGCCGTCGAGGCGAACACCTCGCCCCTGCACCAGATGGTGATCATGGGGCACGAGCTGTGGCACCGGAAGGAGGGCGGCTGCGGCCACCACGGGGCCGGCGCCGCGGTCTCGGCGGCCGCCCGGATGCTCGGCGGCCGCTGGTCCCTGGACGACGCGGTCGCGCACGTGGCCGCCCGCGACGGGGCCGACCTCGACGAGGAGCGGCGGGCGGAGCGGTTCGGCCGGATGCTGGCGGCCAGGTTCCGCCCCTACCTCGACGGAACCCGCGGCGGGGGACCCACGGACGAGACGGCCGGCCGGATCTGGGCCTGCCTGGAGGGGTGACCGTGACGGCCGAACCCCACCCCCTCACCTGGTACGTGCCCGCGGCCGTCCTGGGCGTCGCCTTCCTCGCCAAGCTCCCGGGACTCCGGCGCGGCTGGCGCAACCCCATGGTCCGCGCCGTGAACGCGATGCTCCTGCTGCCGTGCGTCACCTTCGCCTGCTCAGCCCCGCCGACGGTTCGGCTGGTCAACCGGCTCACGGGCATCGACAACTTCTCGGCCGTGTTCGTCCACTGCGTGCTCTCCGCCTACGCGTGCGCCTCCGTCGTCCTGGTGGAGTACTGGCGCGCCGGCCCCGAGGCGGGGGCGGCCACCCGGCGCCGCGTGCGGGGCTGGCTGCTCTGCTACGCCGTGGTGATCGTGGCCGTCGTCGTCCTCTTCGCCCTCGGCGAGGCCCCGGTCGAACGGCCGGTGGACTTCGACCTCCACTACGCCGCCACCCCCTTCCTGCGCGAGATGTCGGTGGTCTACCTGACCGGCCTCTCCCTGGCCTCCTTCGCGACGATGGTCATGTGCTGGAACTGGGCGGGGACCATCGGCAACGCCTCGGACCGCGCCGGGGCCACGCCCGTCGTGCCGTGGCTGAAGATCGGCCTCCAGGCACTGGTGCTCGGCTCCTCCGCCAACTTCCTGTTCGGCGCCGCCAAACTCACCGTCATCGCGGCCACCTGGGCCGGCCGGGACTGGAGCATGGTCGGCGAGGGCATGGCGCCCTTCATGGCCCTCTGCGGCGCGCTGGTCGGGCTCGGCTTCCTGACGCCGGTGGTCGGCCCCTGGCTGGCCGGGCACGTGTGGCACCCGTACGCCAAGGTCTTCGCCCTGCGGTGGCTCTGGCGGGCGGCCCACCCCCCGGCGGCCGCCGGGTGCTTCCGGGCGCTGGTCGGCACCCCCTGGTACCTGGGGCCCGAGCACCTGCTGATGTACCGGATGACCGCCATCCACGACTGGCTGCTCGGCCTGTACGCGTACTGCCCCGAGGACGTACGGGAGCTGGCCCACCGCGACGCGACGGAGGCCGGCGCCCCCGAGCGCAGGGCGCGGGCGATCGGCATCGCCGCCATGCTGAAGGCGGCGACCGAGGACCGGGCGCGGCGCTGCACGGCCAGCGAGGAGCAGCGGCTGCTGGCCGCCCGTGTGGTCGGCGCGGCCGAGGCGGCCGACGCGGAAATCCTGGTCTGCGTGTCCCGTGCGCTGCCGACGGCCCCCGGCCGCGCCGAGCTGTACGCGCGTGCCCGCCGTGCGGAGCCTGCCGCGGGGAGCCGGGGTCGTACGCCGTGACCGCCCCGTACGGCGGAAGCACCGTGTACGGGGCGGTCGTCGGCGGCGCCGGGTCCGCTCAGCCCACGCAGGTGGGGACGCTGCCGGGCGGGGCGCAGTTGTTCGGGACGTTCGTCTTGACCGAGGTGCTGGTCAGGGTGACGGTGCCGGAGGCCTCGTAGATGCCGCCCCCGTCGCCGGCGCGGTTGCCGGTGACGCTGCTGAGGCTGAGGTTCGTGGCGCCGACGCCGGTGAAGAGGCCGCCGCCCTGTGCCGTGCCGCCGGTGGCGACGGCGGTGTTGCCGCCGATGGTCGTCTGGGTGGCCGTCACCGTGCCGCCGGTGGCGTTGGCGATGCCGCCGCCCCGGGCGGTGCCGCCGCTGGCGGTGTTGCCCTGGACGATGCTGCGGTTCAGCGTGAGCGCGCCCGATGCCCCGACCTGGATGCCGCCGGACAGGGCGGTGCCGCGCGGGGCGCTGGAGAGGTTGCCGCTGACCTGGGTCGCGCTCAGGGACAGGGTGGTGTTGGTCGCCACTCCGCCACCCTGGGCGTCGCCGTCGGGGGCGCTGGCGGTGTTGTTGCGCACGACCGTGCCGGTGACGGTCATCGGGGCGGAGTTGGTCAGGGCGGCGCGCGCGATGCCGTCCGGGGCGCTGACGCGGTTGTCGTTGATGGTGGCGTTCGTGACCGTCGTCTGCGCGAACGCCGCGAGGCCGGCGCCGAACCCCACGCTGTCCTTCTTCTGGACGGTGACCACGTTGTGGTGCAGCCGGCTGTTGGTGACGGTCAGCGGGCCGTCGTTGGCGACCCCCGCGCCCGCGGCGGCGCCCTCCGGGTCGTCTCCGGTGTAGGCGGCGGTGTTGCCGCTGACCTCGACGTTGTTCAGGGTGCCCGTGCCCGCGCTGTCGATGCCGCCGCCCTGGGCGAACACGGGCGATGTGGCGGTGTTGTCGCGCACCCGGCTGTTGTTCACCGTCAGCGTGCCGAGGCTGGAGATGCCGCCGCCACAGGAGATACCCTCGATCTCCTGGCAGTCGGTCTCCGCCCGCCCGCCGCTGATCGTGGCGTTGTTCAGCGTCAGGTTGCCCGCGCCGGCCACGAAGAGGATGCGGAAGGCCGGGGCGGTCGGGGCGCGCGTGACCGTCGCGCCGTTGCCGTTGACCGTGATCTCGCTGCTGATGGCCGGCAGGCCGTTCGCGGCGTGGTCCGCGGCCGTCAGCGTGTAGGTGCACCCGACGGCCAGGCTGAGCGTGTCGGGGCCCGGCTGGCTGTTGGCCGTGTTGATCGCCGCCACCAGGGCCGGGGCCGAGCACGCCACCGGCAGGGTGGCGGCATGGGCGACCGGGGCGGGCAACGCCACCGCGGCGCCGGCCGCCAGGCCGGCCAGTGCCAGCCGGCGGGCCGGACCGGTTCTCCTGACACGGCCGACCGGATCCGTCGCCCGGGAGTCCTGCCAAGTCATCAGAGGCTCTCCTTCACCACCGGGAGGCTCCCGCGCCGGGCGCACTCCAGCCAGGGGCCGGGACCGGGGGCGCACACCGACCCGGCCACGACATTCTGTGATCAGATGAACACTCTCTGCTTCCGATGGCTCCCCGGCCTGGCCCGTTCGGGCGTCGTCCGCTGCCGTCCGGGAGGCGGCCGGCGGTGAGCCAGAACTGCCGCACCCCCTCGCCCATGCCGTACCCCCACACGATCGGCAGGCCGCCGGCGGCCGCCGAGTGCCGGAACCAGGCCGTGACGGTGAAGTCGCCCCGCCCCAGCCGCAGCGACGGGGAGCAGCTGACCACCCGCAGGTAGTGGTCCCGGCCGTCGAACTCCATCGCCTTGCCGCTGCCGCTGCCGCTGCCGCTGCCGCTGCCGCTGCCGCTGCCGCGTTCGCCGAGCCGCGCGCCGCCGTGGACCAGCGCGTGGTTCTGGTACCTGTTCGGGCCGGTGTCGGCGGTGACATGGGGAGGGGGCGGCCCCGTGCGGGACCGCCCCCTGTCAGCGGCCGGTTACGGGCGCTTCCACTTGGTGTTGGAGCCGCCGTTGCACTGCCACAGGCCCAGCTGCGAGCCGTTGGCGGTGGCCTGGCCCCAGACGTTCATGCACTGGCCGGGGTTGAGGTGTGCGGTGATGGTCTCGCCGTCGAAGTTCCACTTCTGCTCGGCGCGGCCGTCACAGAGGGCCGTTCCGACCTTCGCGCTCTGGTTGGCGCCGGCCTCGGCGGTCAGGCACTGGTTGCCGCTGGTGCGAAGCTCCTTGGCGGGGGTGTAGTCCCAGCGCTGGTTGGCGCCGCCCCAGCAGTCGTAGATCGTCGCGGTCGCGCCGTTGAAGTCGAGGCAGCGGCCGGAGCCCTCACCGCGGAGGGAGGCGGAGGCCCAGCGGGTGCCGCCGTCGCCCCAGTTGCCCACGAGGCTGCCGCCGTCCAGGGTCGCGGTGGATCCGGCACCGCCGCCGAAGGCGGTCCACAGGGTGGTGCCGTCCTTCTTGCTGAGCACGAGGCTGCCGTCGGCCTTCATGTTCAGGTACGCGTACCAGTCCCAGGTGATCTTGGACCACAGCTCGCGGCTGGTGGCCTGCTCACGGAGGTGGACGTTGCCCTGGATGTCCATGAGCAGCACGTGGGTGCCGTTGGTGAGCCAGGAGCCGGGCATCAGCTTGGCGCCGGAGGCGAGCTTGTTGCCGCGGGGGTAGGTGTCGCTGTGCCACAGGTGGCCGCCGATGCCGTGGCCGCCGTCCTTGGTGTAGACGACGAGGTTGGCGTCGGCCTGGAGCTCCACGCGCGCACCCGCGTACTGGTGGGTGCCGGTGGACCAGAGGGCGCCGGCGGGCTCGGTGCCGGTGGAGCCCTTCTTGTAGACGACGAAGTTGCCGTCGTCCTGCATCCTGGCGAACGCGCCCTCGTTGCCGCCGGTGCCGGAGGCCCACAGGGCGCCGCCCTTGCCCTGGCCGCCCGTGCGGTGGTACAGGACCAGGTTGCCGTCGGCCTGCATGACCAGACGGGCGTTCTCCGAGGAGATCGTCTCGCCGGACTGCAGCGTCTGGCCGGCCTTCAGCAGGGTGGGCCGGGCCTTGACGGAGGAGATCCAGGAGCCGAGGCCGTCGGCGCGCGAGGAGATCGCGCCTGTGCGGGTCTCGGTGGCCGGGGCGCCGAGGCAGCCGCCCTGCCAGGAACGGCTGTTGACGCCCACGAGCTGACCGGACGCGTTGAGGAGCGGGCCGCCGGTGTCGCCCTTGCAGAGGGCGTCGGTGCCCTTGCCCGTGAGGGTGAGGGTGGTGGTGTCGGAGGCGTTGACGGTGAACGCGCCGGTGTGGAGCTTGTCCGGCACCCACTCGGTCTTGGTGCGGCCGAAGCCGGCGGCCTTGACCTCGGCGTTGGCGGCGGGCGCGGCGGCGGCCAGGGTGACCGGCTTGATGGCGGTGGGCTCGGCCAGACGCACCAGGGCGAGGTCGCGGTCGGTGCGCGGGACGACCTCGGTGATCCGTACGGTCCGGCCGTCGCTGAGGGTGGCGGTGGTCTTGACGGCCGGCTGGCCGGCGGGGACGGTGGCGCCCGGAACCGTGGCGAAGCAGCTGGTGGCGGTGGCCAGCCAGATCTCGTCGACCACGGTCGCGGCACAGCCGCGGTCCGAGGGCCACTCGCCGACCGACAACCGGGCGGTGTGGGCCAGGGAACCGGCCGCGGCGGGGGTGCCGACGACCGCCGAGGCGGTGCCGGCCAGGGCGCCGAGCGTCAGCGGGGCGGAGAGCAGGGCCGCGCCGACGGCGACCCGTATCGGAGTCGTTGCGGAGTGCAGAGGCTTCATTTCTCTTCCTGGAAGCAGGGGTTGGAGCGGAATGGCGGGTGGTGCCGTCCCGTGGGGGCGGGCGCGCGAGGGTGCCGCCGGGCGGCGGGTGTGCACCACGGGCGAGGGCCGGCCGGGCGGGCCCCGACGCCTACTTGACGGTGCGGATCTCCATGAGCATGAAGTCGCGGCCCTGCTCGTCGGCGCTCTCGCCGACCGGGGTCCAGGAGTTCTTGTTCACGTCGAAGGACTTCTCCTCGGTGCCGACCGTCATGTCGACCTCGGCGGAGTAGTTGTTGCCCTTGACGGCGAAGACGGAGGGGATCTCCAGGGCCAGGTAGCCGCGGGTGCCGCTGACCTTGAAGCAGATCTTCTCCTTCTCGCGCGACCAGACCTCCATGAGGTCGGTGGCGCTGTCGCAGTCGGCGAGCAGGATGTGCCCGTCGCCGCGCTTGAGGGTGATGTTGCGCTCGGCGAGGATCTTGTCGGCGTTCGGGTAGCCGTAGTCCTCGATGGCGTAGCCCGGGCCCTCCTCGGCCACCGCCTTCATCGCGTCGGCGCCGGTGCCGGACCCGGCGCCGACGGCGCCGCCCGTGATGGCCGCCCATGCCAGGGCGCCCGCGGCCAGGGCCGCGCCCACCGTGCGGAGGAGTGTCGTGCGTGCCTTCATCCCTGTCCCAGTCGTCGGTTCCGGCAGCACGTGCCGGAAGAAGTGTGCGTACGGATGTGAAGGCTCGTGTCCAGCGGCGAGAGGTGTCGAGAAGACAGGAGATCTCTCGGGGAAGCCCCCAACTCCGGCCCGGATCGTAACCGCATGAGGGCCGGACAAATCAAGTCCCATAATCCGGGGCGATGTTCGGCCGCGTGATTCGGCCGAACGGAGCGGGGTCGGCAAAAACCCCTTGTTTCGCGCGCGCGTAAGGGGGCGTTGCCGGTGGCCGGATCGCCCGGGGGCGACCGGGCAGTCAGTGACGCGGCTCACACAACTGTGGTTGACGGACCGCCGTGAACTGCGGTTTTGGTGGCCTGATGCCCGAATTGAGGGGCGCTTTCGCGTCAACTTCCGCAGGAATGAAGCCACCGTGAATCAACGGCAGTTGATTCTTAGTCATCTTGCGTATGGTCAAGAGTGTCGGTTGCGCGTAGGGTCGGGATCCGCGCCTCTCGGGGCCCGCCATTCCTGCGGCCCGCCCCGATGAATCCATCGCGCATTCACCCTTGCTGTCCTGGCCCAGCCCGCATATTCCGTGGCGTGCCAGTCGCCGAAAGCGAAGGACCGTTTTGGACACCACCAATTGGAGTAGGCGGCGCGTTCTGGGCGCCCTCGCGGCCACCAGCGCCGTCGCAGCCACTTCGAGCCTCGTACTCAACCCCCTCGCGGCGTGGGCGACGGAGACGCCCCCCACGGAGCCCGACGCCGGCGACCCCTTCCTGCTCCCGGACACGGACCGGGCGAAGGTCGTCAAGGCGTGGATCCTGGGCGGCAAGGCCGTCCGGGCGGCCGCGGAGGCCGCGCTGACCGGGACCGACGCGGACGTGCGGAACTTCCTCGACGTCCAGTTCGGGCCCGAGAGCACCCGGGACAACCGCGTCGCGATCACGAGCACGCTGTCCGGCGCCGGCAAGGGCATGCGCCGGGAGGCCAACGCCGCGATCAACGGCGGCGATCCGGCCATCGCCACGTTCCTGGGCGGCGGTTACAAGGCCGCCCTCCTGGAGGACCTCCGCGTGGCCACGTCGACGGTGATGGCCGTCGGCGGCAAGGCCGTGAACCGTGCCGGCAACACCGCCCTCACCACCGGCACCCAGCCGGTGTTGGAGGCGTTCCTCACCGACGGGCAGTTCACCGCCCGGCTGGAGGACATGCGCGTCGAGACCTCGAAGCTGATGGTGCTGGCCGGTCCCGAGGTGCGGAAGTACGCGGACCGCGCGCTGTCCGGCACGGCCGAGGACGTGGAGTGGTTCCTGGAGACGGGCCAGCACATCGCCCGCGCCCGGGACCAGGAGCGGGCGAAGATCGAGGAACTGGTCGCGGTCGTCCAGCGCGAGGGCAAGAAGGCCGACGCGATGACCAAGCAGGCCGAAGAGGCCTCGGCGCGCGCCGTGGAGGCGGCCGCCAAGGCCAAGGAGGCCGCGGAGAAGGCCGCAGCCGAGGCGGCCGCCGCCCAGCAGGACGTGGCCAAGGCCGGCAAGGCCGCCCGCAACGCGGGCGCCGCCGCGCAGGGTGCCGCCGACGCCTCACGCGTCGCCATCAGCGCCTCGCACGCCGCGGTCCAGGCCTCCCGCCGCGCCTCCTACGCGGCGGCCGCCGCGAGCCAGGCCGCCGCCAATGCGGGCTCGGCGGCCGCCGTGGCCTACCGCGCCGCGATCGCCGCCTCCGAGAACGCCGACAACGCCGGGCTCGCCAGGGAGGTCGCGGTGGCGGCGCGCAACGCCGCCGCCAAGGCCCGCAGCGCGGCGCAGGCCGCCGGCTACGCCGCCGACGCGTCGGCGGCGTCCGCGAGCGCGGGCTCCGCCGCCGCCTCCGCGGCGCGCAACGCCTCCGCCGCCGCCTCCGCCGCGGCCTCGGCCGCCTCGTCCGCGGGTGCCGCCCAGGCGCAGGCCGCGGAGGCCAAGCGCCAGGCGCAGATCGCGGGCACGAACGCGGCGATCGCCACCAACGCCGCGGGCCGGGCCCAGGCCCTGGCGAACGCGGCCGCCGTCGCGGCCCGTACCGCCCGGGACGCCGCGAACAGCGCGGCGGACCATGCGGAGAAGGCCGCCGTGGCCGCCGAGTGGGCCGCGCAGTACGCGGGCCAGGCGGTGGAGCACGCGAAGAAGTCCACCGAGTTCGCGAACGAGGCGACCAAGGCCGCCAACGCCGCGACCGAGGCCGTGGTCAAGGCCGTGGAGGTGGAGAAGGCCGCCCGCGAGGCCGAGTGGCAGCGCCTGGAGGAGGACACGCAGCGGGCTGTCGAGGAGATGCGTCTGCTGCTGGAGATCGAGGCCTACGACAAGGCCCAGATGGAGCGGAAGAGGACCCAGGCCGAGCAGACCGAGCAGGCCACCAAGGACCTCATCGCCCAGGCCGAGACGGCGCTGCGGGCCGGCAACGCGAGCACGGCCGCCGGCCTCGGACGCCGGGCCGCCGTCGCCCTGATGTCCTCCCGGGGCTCCTGGTCCCAGGAGGCCGCGCGGTTCGCCCTGGCCGGCGCCGACGCGGACGTGCTGCGCTGGATCGACGTCGACCGCCGGCTCGCGCAGCGGCAGGACGACCGGGAGACCACGCTCTTCATCGCCCGGACCGCCTCCCCCGAGGCCGCCGCCGCGGCGGCGGACGCCCTCGACAGCACGGACCTGGAGGCCCCGGCGAAGTTCCTCGAGGGCGGCGCCATCGGCGCAGCGATCATGGACAACCGGGTGGCCGTCACCCGGATCCTGGACCTGCGGCCCGGGAAGGCCGTGACCAAGGCGGCCAACGCGGCGCTGGACGCGGGCACGGCCGAGGCCCTGCACGAGTTCCTCACCGTCGGCTTCGAGAAGGCCCAGTGGGAGGACGACGCGGTGGCCACCGCGGCCCTCCTGCAGACCGGCGGCCCGTACACCAAGGCGCACGCGCAGGCGGCGCTGGAGGGGCCGGCGTGGATGCGCCGCAACTTCATCGCCTCGGTGCAGTTCAAGACGGCGCAGCTCGACCACGACTCGGCCACCCACATCGCGGCCATGCAGGGCGCGATCGCGGCGGCCGCGAAGATCGCGCACAAGGCGCAGGAGGACGCCGCCCGCGCCCAGGAGGCTGCGGCCAAGGCCCGTAACGCGGCCGCCGAGGCCGTCCAGTGGGCGGACAAGGCGCGGCTGTCGGCCGAGCAGGCCGCCACGTACGCGACCCAGGCCAACACGTACGCGAACAACGCCGAGCAGTCGGCCAAGGACGCGCAGGCCTCCGCGGAGCGGGCCAAGCAGGCCGCCGCCGTGGCGCGCTCCGCCGCGCGTTCGGCCAACTACTCGGCGAACCGCGCGATGGAGTCGGCGCGCCAGGCCGTCGCCTCCGCCAACGCCGCCCAGGCCTCCGCCGTCTCCGCGTACAAGAGCGCGAAGCAGGCGAACCAGAGCGCCGAGGAGGCCGCCGCCGCGGCGAGCGACGCCAACACCATCGCCATGCGGATGCGGACCAACGAGGTCCGGGCCCGCGCCCGGGAGGCGGCCGAGGCGGCCGAGGAGGCCAGGCGGACCGGGACCAACCCGGCCGACACGGCCGAGAACGACTCGGTCAAGGGCGGCGACCCCTGGTGGAAGGACCCGAAGTGGTGGGGCAACGCCTTCCACACCGCCGGCATGGCGGTCGGGTTCATCGGCGCGGGCGTGAGCCTGGTCGGGGCCGGCGTCGCCTTCTTCAACCCGCTGGCCGGTGCGGCCATCATGGGCGTCGGCCTGAAGATCGGCCTCCTCGGCACCGCGCTCGACGCGACCAGCGCGATCTTCAAGGGCTTCGGCTACGGATGGACGAGCAGCGAGTTCAAGAGCCAGGCGGGGATCACCGCCCTGGGCCTGATCACCCTCGGCCAGGCCAAGATCCTGCACGGCGTGGAGTTCGCCAAGAAGGCCGACCGGGGCGTCCGCCTCGTGAAGGACCTCACCTCGGTGGCGGGCGAGCTGGCCTCGCCGATCGTCAGCTGGCTCAAGGGGCACTGACGGCGTGACGCCGCAGCCGGGGACCGGGCCCCCACGGGGGCGGGCCGGGTCCCCGGCAGCGGCCTGCGGTGCTTTCACCCGAAAGCATTAAGATCGCGAGCGGAATCAGCATCTCTGTTCGATAGGGGACACACCACATGGCTCAGGTCACGCTCAAGGGCAACCCGGTGCAGGTCAACGGCACCCTCCCGGCCCCCGGCACCCAGGCCCCCGCGTTCGCGCTCGTGGGGGCCGGCCTGGCGGACGCCGCGCTCGCGGACTTCGCCGGCAAGCGCAAGCTGCTCAACATCTTCCCGAGCGTCGACACCCCCACCTGCGCGGCCTCCGTGCGCGCGTTCAACGAGAGCGCCGCCAAGCTCGACAACACGGTCGTCCTCTGCATCTCCGCCGACCTGCCCTTCGCGCAGGCACGTTTCTGCGGCGCCGAGGGCCTGGAGGACGTCAGGAGCCTGTCGACCCTGCGCGGCCGTGAGTTCCACGAGGCGTACGGCGTCGCCATCGCCGACGGCCCGCTCGCCGGTCTGACCGCCCGCGCCGTCGTCGTCCTCGACGAGAACGACCAGGTCCTGCACTCCGAGCTGGTCGGCGAGATCGCCGAGGAGCCGAACTACGAGGCCGCCCTCGCGGCCCTGAAGTAACCCCGGTCGCCCGGTACGGGCGGACGGCGGCCGGACCGTGCCCGCCGCCCGCCCGTACCGCGGGGCCCGGACGTGTGCCTGGGCCGCGCTCGTCACGGCCCACGGCCCCGGTACGGGCCTGCGCGCCCGGTCGTCACGGCCCACGGCCCCGGTACGGGCCTGCGCGCCCGGCTGTTACGGGCCCCCGCCCCCGGTTGCGCCGCTGCCGCCCCCGGCGGCGTCCGCGCCGCCGCCCGCCCCCTCCTCCGCGGTCCGCGCGATCCGGCGGGCCATGCCGCCGAACACCACGGCGTGGAACGGCGCCACGCTCCACCAGTACAGCTGCCCGGCCAGCCCCCGCGGGTGGAACAGCGCCCGCTGCCGGTAGCGGGAGCGCCCGTCCCCGTCCGGTTCCGCGTACATCTCCAGCCAGGCCAGGCCCGGCAGCCGCATCTCCGCGCGCAGCCGCAGCAGGCGCCCCGGCTCGATCTCCTCCACCCGCCAGAAGTCCAGCGAGTCGCCGACCCGCAGCCGAGCCGTGTCCCGGCGCCCGCGGCGCAGGCCCACGCCCCCGACGAGCCGGTCCAGCCAGCCGCGCACCGCCCAGGCCAGCGGGAACGAGTACCAGCCGTTCTCGCCCCCGATCCCCTCGACCACCCGCCACAGGTCCCGGCTCCCGGCCGCCACCTCCCGCTCGCGCACGTCCTGGTACAGGCTGCCGCCCGCCCAGTCGGGGTCGGTCGGCAGCGGGTCGCTCGGGGCGCCGGGCAGCGAGGCGGATGACCAGCGGGTGGCGACGTCGGCCTCCCGCACCTTCTTCAGGGCCAGTGCCAGCGCCCGGTCGAAGGAGACCGGGGTCCCGGGCGGATCCGGCACCCAGTCGGCGATGTCGTGCTCCGCGCAGACGACCTCGTGGCGCAGCGACTCCGCGAGCGGCCGGGCCAGCCGCGGCGGGACCGGCGTGACCAGGCCGATCCACTGGCTGGACAGCCCCGGCGTCAGCATCGGCACGGACACGATCAGCCGCCGCCGGAGGCCCGCGACCTCGGCGTAGCGGATCATCATCGTCCGGTAGTCCAGGACGTCCGGCCCCCCGATGTCGAAGGCGCGGTTGACGTGGCCGGGCATCGCTGCGCTGCCCACGAGGTAGCGCAGCACGTCCCGGATCGCGATGGGCTGCACGCGGGTGGCCACCCAGCTGGGCGTCACCATGACGGGGAGGCGCTCGGTGAGGTAGCGCAGCATCTCGAACGACGCCGATCCCGAACCGATCACCACCGCGGCCCGCAGCACCGTGGTCGGCACGCCGGACGCCAGCAGGATGCGGCCCACCTCGGCGCGGGAGCGCAGGTGCGGCGAGAGCTGTGCCTCCGGCACGTCCCGGGGCGTCAGCCCGCCGAGGTACACGATGCGCCGTACGCCGGCCTCCGCGGCCGCGTCGGCGAAGCAGCGGGCGGCGAGGCGGTCGGTGCGCTCGAAGCCGGGGCCCGAGTTCATGGAGTGCACCAGGTAGTAGGCGACGTGCACCCCGTGCAGGGCGTCCCGCAGGCTCCCGGCGTCGGTGACGTCGCCCTTCACCACCTCGACCTGCCCGGCCCAGGGGTGGTCCCGCAGATGGGCGGGGGTGCGGGCAAGGCAGCGCACCCGGTACCCGGCGCGGAGCAGCTCGGGCACGAGCCGCCCGCCGATGTAGCCGCCGGCACCGGTCACCAGGCACAGCGGCCCGGCACCGGCCCCGGGCTCCGCGTCCTCCGTCGGTTGGGGAATCACGGGCACCATCCTCTCTCCCCCCACCCCTCCCTTCCGCCCGGGAGAGCCGTACGGACGCACCGCGCGCGGGGGAAGTGCGCAGTCACCCGTAGGTGCCGGAGGCGGGGCGGTCCGCACGCGCAGGACACCGGAGGTCGTGCGTACGGGCAGGACGCGGGCCGGACGTACGGGCCGCCCGCCGCCCGCGGTCCGTAGGCCCGCCGCGCCGGCTGCGCGCGCCCCGCCCCCGCCGGCTGCGCCCGCCCCACCCCGCCGGCCGCGCGCCCCGACCCGCCGGCCGCGCGCGCCCCGACCCACTCCTCAGGACCCCGTCGGCACCACCGGACCGCGCCCGCCGTCCGGCGCGCCCCGCAGCTCGCGCGTGCCGGCCGCGACCGCGGCGACGGCGGCGAGGCAGAGCAGCCCGCCCCCGGCCAGCGCGACGGTCCCGGACGTGGCGCCCGCGACGAGCCCGGCCCGCAGGTTGCCGAGTTCCGGGCCGGCCTGTCCGACGATCTGCTCGGCGGCCCCCACCCGCCCGAGCAGCCCGGCCGGGGTGTGGGCCTGGACGACCGTTCCCCGGGACACGACGGACACGGTGTCCGCCGCGCCCGCCACGACCAGCAGCCCCAGCCCGGTCCACGCGTCCGCGGTCAGGCCGAACAGGGCCAGTGCCGCTCCCCACACGGCGGACCCGCCCAGCATCACCAGCCCGGGGCGCGGCAGCCGGGTGAACGTCCCGGAGAGCAGCGACGCCGCCACCCCGCCGACGGCCAGGGCCGTCAGGAACAGGCCCAGCGTGCGCGGATCGTTCCCGAACCGCTCGGCGTTGACCAGCGGGAACAGGCTCACCGGCATCGCCAGCACGGTGGCTGCCAGGTCGGTGAGCAGCGCGCCGCGGATGACGGGCGTACGCACCAGGAAGGCGAGTCCGTCCAGCACCCCGCGCACCCCCGGCCGCGCCGGTTCGTCCCCGGGGCGCAGCTGGGGCAGCCCGTACGCGCCGGCGAGCGCGGCGAGGAAGGTGAGGGCGTCCACGAGGTAGCAGACGCCGACGCCCGGCCCGCCGGCGACCAGCCCGCCCAGGGCCGGCCCGGCCAGCATGGCGGCCTGGAACGAGACGCGCCCCAGGGCCAGCCCCGCGGCCAGCTGCTCCCCGGGCAGCAGCGAGGGGACGAACGTGCGCGCGGCCGGGCCCGCCCCGGCGACGAAGCAGGACTGCAGCGCGACGAGCCCCAGCAGCCCCGCGGCGGGCAGCGGAGCGAGGAACCCCTGGAGCGCGAGCAGCCCGGAGCACAGGGCCTGACCGCCCGTCATCAGCAGGTAGAACCGCCGCCGGTCGACCCGGTCGGCGACCGAGCCGGCGAAGAGCCCGAGCGCCACGAGCGGAACCGCCTGGGCCAGCCCGGCCGCCCCCGTCCACGCGGTGCTGCCCGTGGTCTGCCAGATCTGGAACATGACCGCGACCAGCGTCATCTGGCTGCCGAACCCCGACAGGGACTGCCCGACCCACAGCCGCCGGAACGCCGGCACGGTGCGCAGCGGTGAAACGTCAACGAGCGCCCGCCTCAGCCCCATTCGGGGTCCTCGGCCAGTTTCTCGGCGATCCGGTCGTGGAAGCTCCGGCGCTCCAGCGCCCGCTCGATGTCGGTCACGACCTGCGAGAGCGGATACGGCACCTCGGCCTCCAGGTCCGCCAGCGCGGCCTCGGTGGCGCGCCATTCGGCCGCGAGCCGCCCCACGACGCTCCGGGCCTTCTCCGTGAGCGCCACCCTCCGGGTCCGGGCGTCGTCGCCGGGAACCGTCTCCACCCAGCCGGCCGCGCGCATCGCGGCCACCTTCTGGCTGAGCGCGGAATGGGTGCGCTCCACCGACTCGGCAAGCTCCCCGATGGTCATGGGTCCGCGGGCGTAGAGCCTCAGCAGCTCCATCACGAAGCTGGGTTTGAGGCCCTGGACCGCCGACCCGGAGTAGATCCGGTCGATGTCGGCGTCCATGGACGCCTGGAGGAGGCGCAGGGGCCGCCAGAGGCTCTGCTCGGAGGGGTCGGGCGTGCCGGGCTTGGGGTGTTGGGTCACCGACCGATCGTAACAGCGCTTATATAAGTGCTGTTACGATCGGTCGCGCACGTCGTCCGCCGGTCCGGCCTCAGCCCCCGTCGAGCGTGCCGTTGAGGTGGTCGTACGCCGTGTGGACGTGCAGGCGGACGCCGGTGGCGAGGGTGGCGTCGTCGGCGTAGAAGGCGGGGTTGTGGTTGGTGACCAGGCCCCGGCCGCCTGGTACGGGGACGGGCGCGCCCCGCGCGTCGAGCTCGGCGTCCTGGACGCCGAGCATCACGTACAGCCCGCCGTACCGGTTGACCAGCTCGGACACGTCGTCGTACCCCAGCGTCGGCGAGGTCTCCAGCACCCGCCCGGCGCCGACGACGCGCCGCAGCGTCGGCAGCGCGGCCGTCACCCACCCCTCGGTGTTGTGCACGGGCGGCACGTCCTGGAGGTAGTCGACCGCCGCGGTGCAGGAGTACGCGGCCGCGCTGTGCTCGACGAGCCGGGCGAGCCGCTCCTGCACCTCGCCCATGCCGGACTCCACGGCGCAGCGGATCGTGCCCCACAGGGTGACGGTCTCGCCGATGATGTTGAACCGGCCGACGTCCTCGACGTGCCCGATCGTGACCGTGACGGCGTCGAAGGCGCGCAACTGCCGGTACAGCTGCCCGATCCCGGTCAGTACCGCGCCGGCCGCCGGCATCGGGTCGATGCCCTGCCAGGGCGTGGAGCCGTGCACCTGCCGGCCGGTGATCACGATCCTGACCAGGCAGGACGCGGCGTACTGGTTGCCCACGCGGTACCCCACGTACCCCTTCGGGAAGGGAGTGACGTGCATCCCGAAGGCCATGGTCGGCTCCGGGTCCGCGAACGCGCCCTCCGCGACCATCTGCCGCGCCCCGCCCGGCTCGGTGACGGGCGGGCCCTCCTCGGCGGGCTGGAAGACGAACAGGACGGTGCCGGGCAGCCGTTCGCGCATCCCGGCCAGCACGGTCGCCGCGCCCATCAGCATGGCGGTGTGGCAGTCGTGCCCGCACGCGTGCGACACCGGGAACGGGCCGCCGGGGTAGTCCGTGTCGACCACGGTCGACGCGAACTCCACCCCGCTCAGGTCCTTCACCGGTAGGGCGTCCATGTCGGCCCGCAGCGCGACCACCCGCTCCCCGGGCAGCCCGCCGCGCAGCACGCCGACCACCCCGTGCCCGGCGATCCCGGTGCGCACCTCGTCGAGCCCGAGCGAGCGCAGGTGGCCGGCCACGTACCGCGCGGTGCCGGCCTCCCGGTTGGGCAGCTCGGGATGCCGGTGCAGGTGGTGCCGCCAGGCGACCACGTCCGCGGCCGCCTCCGCAGCCCGCCGGTCCAGTTCCGCGTACACCACCCGCCGGTGCGGATCCGCGTACACCGTCTCGTCGTCGCCCATGCGCGCCCTCCGTCCGTCCGTACGTGCACCCGTGCCGACGGCGGCAGCCTACGGACCCGGGCCGCGCACCCGGAGCCGGATTTCGCGCCACCGCCCGCCACCGCCCGGGGGTCAGCCGAGGTGGGCCGGCCAGTGCGGGTCCTCCCAGCGGGCCGGACCGGTCAGCGAGAGCAGCCTGACGCGGTGGAGCACCTCCTCGTGGCCGGGCGTGCCGCGCAGCCGGGCGGGCACGTGCCGGACGAGCCAGCCGCAGAGTTCGGTGCGCAGCGCGTCCTCCTCCTCGTCCTCCCAGGGCAGCCAGGGGAGTTCGTCGCGCAGCAGGTCGTTCTCCCACCATCGCGCCGCCTCCGCCAGCCGGCGGTCCGCCACGGGGTCGTCCAGCGCCTCCCAGGCGGCGAGCCACGGGGTGAGCGTGCCGGACGCCTCGGCGCACACGACCAGCACCTCGTGCGCGGGGTACGGGAACTCCGGGCCGGTCAGCACCCGTGCCCACCACGCGTGTAGGAACTCCCACACCGCCGTGGCCTGACCGGAGGGCCAGTCCCGCCACCCGCCGCGCGCGAAGGACGTGCCGACGTTCTGCCAGCCGACGAGCGGGTCGACCCGTCCCGCGGCGAGCTCCCGCGCCAGCTGGGGCAGGACGCGCCGCAGCACCGCGCCGTGGTCGTCCCAGTCGGGCGCGTACCAGGTCCGGTCCAGGAGACCGGCGTCGAGCTCCACGTCCGGGACCTTCAGCAGCGCGAGCTCCTCCGCGCTGCCCCAGTGGCAGTCGCACTGGGCCTCGTCGGCCCGGGCGGTCATCCCCCGAAACGTTTCGGCGACGCGGTCCAGCGCAGGGCCGAGGGAGAGCGGCGGCGGGGGAGTGGACGGGGAGTTCATCGGCGTCACGCCTTCTCAGGACTCCGGCCGGCCTCCGCCGGCCGAAGGTCGCCACCTTACCCGCCGCTCAGCGGCGAGCGAACACCCTTTCGTCCGGCCGCGGTCCGCACCAAGGTGGTGATCATGCCGAACCACCGGACCGTCGCGGTCCTCTCCGACGTCCACGGGGTGCTGCCCGCCCTGGAGGCGGTGCTCGACGAGCCGGACGTACGGGCCGCCGACCGCATCGTGCTCACCGGCGACATCGCGGCGGGCCCGCAGCCCGCCGAGGTCCTCGACCTGCTGACCGGTCTCGGCGACCGCGCGCTCTGGATCGCGGGCAACGCCGACCGCGAACTCGTCGAGTACCGCCGCGGGCAGCGCGACGCCATCCCCGACCCGATCGCCCCCTGGGCGGCGGAGCAGCTGCGCGAGGACCACCTGGACCTGCTGGCCGCCCTGCCGCTCTCGCTGACCCTCCCGCTGGACGGCCTGGGCGAGGTGCTGTTCTGCCACGCCACGCCGCGCGACGACGAGGAGACGGTGCTGGTGGACTCCCGCCCCGACCGCTGGCAGGAGGTCCTCGCCGGTGTCGACCCCGCCGTACGGACCGTCGTGCTCGGCCACACCCACATGCCGTTCGTCCGCCTCGCCCACGGCCGGCTCGTCGTCAACCCCGGCAGCGTCGGCATGCCGTACGGCCGCCCCGGCGCCCACTGGGCCCTGCTGGGCCCCGGCGTCGCCCTGCGCACCACGGACGTCGACGCCGACGCCGCCGTGGCCCGGCTGACCGGGGACTCCGCGTACCCCGGCATCGCCGGCTGGGCCGACGCGTACCTCCGCACCCCACCGACCGACGCGGACGCCCTGGCGGCCTTCGGCCCCCGCGACGGCCGCACCGCACCACCCGACCGGGAGACCCGCACATGCCACTGAGGACACGTACGCTCCGCCTCGGCCTGTACGCCGACGCCGAAGGGCTGGCGTGGACCCTCGGCCTCGTCGAGGACGCCGTACGCGCCCGGAGCGCGCGGATCGCCGGCACTGCCGTCGCCCACACCCTGCCCGGGGGCCACGTGACGACGGCCGAGATGTACGACGTTCTCGTGGACCAGTGGGCCTGGGAGCACCCGGGCCAGGACCCGGGCACCCGCGAGGCGGTGGAACTGCGCGTCCGTCTGGTCTGCTCGCTGCGCACCTGGCGCGCCGTGCGCAAGACCGTGCTCCGCACGATGTGCCCGCCGTCCACGGAACCGCACGTCTGCCGGGTCCCGTGGTTCGCCTGAACCGCGCCGTCCGCGCTCCTGGGCCGTGCGGACGGCCGTGACCGTCAGGCCACCGGAGCGCCGGACAGTTCGAGCACCTGCGCCGGGCCCGCGCGGAAGGCCTTGCCGGCCGCGTCGGCCTCGACCATGTGCGGGGCGGACCCGTGGGCGGCGAGGTCCGCCCTCGTGGCCCAGTGCTCCAGCAGCACGAAGCGGTCGGGCTCCCCGCTCACCTCGTGCAGGTCGTACTGGAGGCAGCCGTCCTCGGCGCGTACGACCGGCGCGAGCCGCGCGAACGCCTCGGCCTGCTCACGGCCACGGCCCGGAAGGGTGCTGATGAGGATCACGAGTCGTACGGAGTCGGTCATGCGCCGCACCCTAGGCCCGCCCACGACCGTCGGGCGACGGCATTCCACCAGGCGGACACCCCGCCGGACCTGGCCCGGGACCTGGCCCGCCGACCTCGCTCCGACACGGAACCGTCGGGCCGCGCAACGCATCTGAGAGGGCGTCGCACACGAGGGAGGCACGGATGTCGGGTACGGGGAGCGGGAGCGGGAGGGGTGCGGGCCGGCGGCCCTGGCAGGTCGAGGCGGCCTGGCGGCTGACCCTCGCGGCGTGCGCCGCGGAGGCGGTGGTGTGGGTGCTGGGCGCCTTCGTGGTCGAGCCCACCGGTCTGGACGACATGACCGCGGCCGTCGGGGCCGGTGCCGCCGCCCGGCAGCTGGCCCTGTCCGGTGCGGTGTCGGCCGTGCTCCTGGCGGCCTGGATCGCCGTGGCCGCGTACGTACGGGCGGGCCGCGGGTGGGCCAGGATCGTGCTCACCGCCGCCGCGGCCGTGGCCCTGCTCGCCCGGGCGACCGACCTCGGCATGGACGGGACGGTGCCCGGCGGCTGGGCCCTCCTCGCCGCCCTCCCCGACCTGCTGGGCGCGGCCGCCGTCGTACCGCTCCACCTGCCCGCCGCCCACGCCCACTTCCGGCGCCGCCCGCCCGCCGCGGCCTGACGGCCCGCCGTCCCGTCAGGCGAAGGCCTCGACGACCAGGTCGGCCAGCAGAGCGCCCGCCTTCGCGTCCGGGTCGAGGTCGGGGTCGTAGACGGTCACGTTCAGACCCACGCACCTCGGCGAGCCGACCAGCACCCGCAGTAGCCCCGCCAGTTCGGCCGGCAGCAGCCCGTCCGGATCGGGGCTGTCGACCGCCGGCATCACGGAGGGGTCCAGCACGTCCGCGTCCAGGTGCACCCAGAACCCGTCGGTCACGGGCGGGTGCAGCCCGTTCAGCGCGGCCTCGGCCACCGCCGCCGCCCCGCGCTCCCTGATCTCCCCGACCGGGGCCGCGGAGATGCCCGCGGCGCGCAGCTCCGGCAGGTCCCCGTCGCCGTCGCGCAGCCCGAAGAGGCGTACGTCCTCGTCGCGCAGGTACGGGCCGAGGCCCTCCAGGTCCGAAAGCCCGGCCTGGCCGCGGCCGGTGGCGAGGGCCAGCTCCTCGCCGCCGGCCGCGCCGACGGGGCCGTTGACCGCCTCGTTGCCCGGGTGGCGGAAGTCCGCGGAGCCGTCGATCGCGGCCAGCCCGTACCGGCCGAGCCGGCGCATGGCGAGGGACGCGCCGAGCTGGATCGAGCAGTCGCCGCCGAGCACCACGGGGAAGTCGCCCGCCCGCAGCAGCGCCTCGATCCGGTCGGCGAGGGTGACGGTGTACGTGGCGAGGGGCCCGGCGTGGAAGACCCCGTCCCCCTCCCGCCAGTCCCCACGGTCGTAGCGCGGCGGCACGACCACACCGCCCTCGACGGCACCGAGCCGCCGCAGCAGCCCCTGCTCGCGCAGAGCGCCGGCCAGCTTGTACACACCGGGCACGGCCCCGGGCACGGGCGGCCGGAGTCCGAGGTTGGACGGGGCGTCGAGGAGAACGATGCGTCGCATCCCCCCATCCTCCGCCAACGCCCTTCCCTCCGCTCGGTTCTGGAGAAAGGGGGCGGGTGGCCGGCGCCGGGACAGGCCCTACGAGCTGAGGCGGCGGCCGGGGTCGCGACCGGGCGAGGGGTAGGGGGTGGCGGAGCTGCACCAGGCCCGGCCCGGGCACCATGGTCAGGAGGGCCGCCACCAGCAGCTGCCCGCCCGTCACCCTGCCGACAGCCGACAGCCGCCGCCGGGCACGGGCGGCGGACGGCGTGCGCCGTTCGCCGTCCCGCGCTGGTTGGACGGGCTACGCCGCGCCCGCGTCGGTCCCGCTCCGCGCCGGCCACCGGCAGTCGCGCGCCCCGAGTCCGGACCGGCTCCCCCCGGGCCCGCGCGGCGGTGTGTGGCTGAACGCTGTCGTCCGCCTCCCATCCCCTGCAACCATCCGGCCATGACCAGGCTCACCGCCCGTACCGCCGCCGCCCTCACGCTGGCCGCCGCGGTCACCGTCCTCACCCTCCCCGTGGCCCAGGCCCGACCCATGCCCACGTGTCCGAACTGCATCAACGTCCAGCCGGTCTCGTCCGAGGACGGCGGCCGGTGGGGCACCATGCGCACCGCCGACGCCTCCCCGGACGGCTGGGGCCAGGACTTCCCCGACGGAGAGTCCGGCCCGCCTCCGGCCACCTGACCCGCTACCGGACCTGACCTCGTCCTGAGCCTGACCCGCTTCCCGGCCTGGCCCGGGCAGACCTGGCGGCCGCAGGCTGTACGCCGTGAGGCTCGGAGTACGCGGCAGGCCCTGCCGTACCCGGTAGGTCCTGAGGGAACGCCGCGGTTCGCCGACCGCGCCGCGGGGTCCGCCCGAACCTTCCAGGCTCCGGCCGAACGCCGCACGGTCCGGCGGAACTTCGCAGGCCCCTGGCAGATCTGTCGCGGCGGCAAGGAACGCGTGCGGTGGTGCAGGTCCGGCCGCAGCCGGCGACGGCCGTCGTACGGGATCCGGCCGAACCTCGTGGGGCCCGCGGTCCGGGTCCGGCCGGAGCCGGCCTGGTGACGGGGCAGGTACGCCCGCCGCTCCCGCACGGCCTGCCCGCCCAGGGAGTGTCGCGGCGGCAAGGAACGCGTGCGGTGGTGCATGTTCGGGCGCAGCCGGCGACGGGCTTATGCGGGATCCGGCCGTGCCGACGCCTGGAGTGCCCGGCGCGCCAGTGCACGTGCGGCCGCAGCCGCGGTCCCACAACCTCTGTGCGGGGTCCGGCCGAGCCCCGCCAGGTGCCTCGTGGTCAGGGCCCGGCCGAATCCGGCTGGCAGGGCAGGGCAGGGCAAGGCACGGCAGGGCGAAGCGCGGCGGGCCCGCCGCTCCCGCACAGCCCGGCGTCCCTCGGAGGCGGGTGCGTCAACAAGACCCGTATGCGCAGTCCAACACCGCAGTCGCCGGCCACGACCCTCGCCCGGAGCCCGGAGCCCGGAGCCCGGAGCCCGGAGCCCGGAGCCCGGAGCCCGGAGCCCGGCCCCGCCCATCGCCCCCTGCCCGGGACGGGGGAGGGGCGCGGGGGTGCACGACGCACTCCCGCCCCCGACAGCCCGCCACCTCGGAGGTATCGATGCGTCAGGAACCCGCCACCGCGAAGGTGCAGCCGCCACCGCCGGCGCACGCCTTCCGCTCCGAGGCCGTCCAGGAGCGCCGCGGGCTCGTCCGGCAGCGGATCCGGACCGCAGGGATGACGGTCAGCGACATCCTCCGCTGCGAGGACCGGCCGGCCTTCGTCGGGCCGGGGCACGCCGCCTCGTACACCGTGGTGCTCGTCAGGGCCGGCGCCTTCCTCCGCCGAGTCGAGGGCGAGGAGTTCTTCCTCGACCCGACCGGCGGTTACCTGATCAGCCCCGGGCACGAGCAGCGCGTCGCCCACACCGTCGGGGCCGGTGACCGCTCCACCGAGATCGTGTTCCCCGAGCGGCTGTTCGCCGACCGCTTCGACCGTACGGCCGCCACCAGCCGCTTCCAGATCAGCGGTGCCACCGACCTGCACCACCGCGCCCTGCTCGCCGCCGCCCCCCGCGGCGCCGAGCCGTTCGAGCTCGCCGAACGCCTGCACCCCCTCCTCGACGCCGTGGCGGCCGCCGGCGGCCGCTGGCGCGCGGACGGTCCCGGGCGCGGGCCGACCGTGCGGGTCCACGGCAGGCTCGTACGCGACACCTGCGCGGCCCTGGCGGCCGGGCCGGCCGCCCTCGGGCTCTCCCTGGAGGAGCCGGCCCGGCTCGTCGGCACCTCCCCGCACCACCTGAGCAGGGTGTTCCACGCCGTCACCGGCACCACCCTCACCCGCTACCGCAACGAACTGCGCGTACGGGGCGTGCTGCACGCGGTCGGGGAGGGTGCCGACGGGCTCCGGGACCTCGCCCACCGGTACGGGTTCGCCGACCAGGCGCACCTCACGCGGACCTGCCGCCGCCACACGGGCCAGGTGCCCAGCGCCGTACGGAGGCTCCTCGCGGACCGCGCATGAATCTTCGACGCGGTACGGCGGCCCCGGCCGCAGGATGACGGCGGCCGGCCACACGGGACGCGCTCCCGTTCCGCAGGGGCCGGCCGGCGCCGCGGCACCGCGCGCGGCGCGCCCACCGCCACCGGCGACGGCCAGGGGGACGCAGATGATCCTTCCCGACCGATCCCGCACGGCCCTGGCGGCCGTACTGACGGCCGCCGCGTGCCTGGCCACCGCCGCGGCGCCCGGCAGCTCCGCCGGCCGCCGGTGCCCCCCCCCGCCACCGCCGCCCCTCCCGCCACCGCCGCCCCGCCCGCCACGGCGGCCCCCACCGCCCCGCACACGCGTCCCGCCCCGCACACCCGTCTCGCCTCGCCCACCCGCCCCGACGCGCTCACCCCCGCCGCCCCGCACACCCCGGCCCTCACCCGCCACCACCCCTGCCCCGGCCAGCCGGACGTCACGTGCGCCGACCTCGCCGTCCCCCTCGACCGCAGCGGCGCGGTCCCCGGCACGCTCACCCTCCGCGCCGCCGTCCTCGGCCGCGCCGACGCCCCGCGCGGCACGCTGCTGTTCCTCACCGGCGGCCCCGGCCAGCCCGGCGTCCCGTACGTACCCCGGATCCGCTCCCGGCTGCCCGGGGCCCTGGCCGAGTACCGGCTCGTGATGGTCGACCAGCGCGGAACCGGAGGCTCCGCCATCGACTGTCCGGCGCTCCAGCGGGAGGCCGGCAGCAGCGACACCGTGCCCCCCACCGCCGGCGCCGTCACCGCCTGCGCCCAAATCCTGGGCGAGAAGCGGAACTTCTACACCACCGCCGACACGGTCGCCGACCTGGAAGACCTGCGCCGCGCCCTCGGCATCGGCTCCTGGACCGTCGACGGGGTTTCGTACGGCACCTTCACCGCCGCCCGGTACGCCCTCACGCATCCGGGGCGGGTCCGCAGGCTGGTGCTGGACTCCGTCGTCCCGCTCGCCGGACCGCAGGTGCTGTACGAGGACTCCCTCGGCCACACCGCCCGGGTCCTGCGCGCGGCCTGCCGCGAACAGCGCTGCGGCTTCGACCCGGCCCGGGACCTCGCGAAGGTCGTCCGCAGGGACGGCAACGGCGTCGGCGTGTTCAACCTCCTCGTGATCGCCGGCATCATCGACCCCCGGCTCGACGACCCGCGCTTCGGGATCCTGGACGCCCTGCACGCCTCCGCCGCCAGCGACCGGACCCGCCTCGATCCACTCGTCGCCGGCTTCTCCGGGCCCGGGGAGGAGACACCCGCCGAGTTCAGCTCGGGCCTGCACGCCGCGACCCTGTGCGCGGACGGCGTCTGGCCGTGGGGTGACGCCTCGGCACCGGCCGAGGGCCGCGAGCGGGCACTGGCCGCCGCGGTACGGCGCATCCGCCCGGCGGACGCCTGGCCGTTCCGCCGCGAGACGGCCGGCGCCCAGGGCATCCCGCTCACCTGCCTGCCCTGGCCCTCGTCCCGAGCCCTTCCGGCCGCCCCGCACCGCACCCTGACCATGCCCGTGCTGCTGCTCGCCGGCGACCGCGACCTGTCGACCCCCGTGCAGTGGGCGCGCGAACTGGCCGCCACGACCCCGCGGGCCGAACTGGTCGTCGTACCCGGCGCCGGACACTTCACCCAGAGCCGCAGCGACGAAGGCGCCCGCGCAGCCCAGCAGTTCCTCCTCCGCTGAGCCCGCGGAGCGACGGCACCCGGGTCCGGCCGCGCGCCCCCGCAGGCCGCGGCCGGACACCGCACACCGATCTTGGTCCGAATGGCAGACAGGCGCGGGATTGGAACGTACGCTCGGGCGGCATGACGTGGCGTTCGAGTGTGAACCAGAAGTTGGCGCAGCTCACCGGTTATGAGCTGCGCAAGGCCCGCCCCGCCGGGAAGGCGACCCCGACCCCCGCGGCGGCCCCGAAGGCGGCGGCCCCGAAGCCGGCCGGACTCCGCTTCCCGGCGGACTACGACGACGGGGCCAAGGAGATCATCACCGCGGTCAAGCCGTGGACGATGACCTCGGTCGAGCGCCTGAACGCGCTGGTCCAGTCCGTCCGTTACGTCACCCGGCACGAGCTGCCCGGCGACATCGTCGAGTGCGGCGTGTGGCGCGGCGGCAGCATGCAGGCCGTGGCCCGCACCCTGCTCTCCCTGGACGTCACCGACCGGGAGCTGTACCTCTTCGACACCTTCGAGGGCATGACCGAGCCCACCGAGGAGGACAAGCGCGTCGACGGCGCCAGCGCCGCCGACCTGCTGGCCACCCAGGGCAAGGACCGGCCGATCTGGGCGCTGGCCACGCTGGACGACGTACAGGACGGCTTCTCCCGGATCGACTACCCGGCGGAGCGCCTGCACTACGTCCAGGGCAAGGTCGAGGACACCATCCCCGAGCAGGCGCCGGAGCAGATCGCGATCCTCCGCCTGGACACCGACTGGTACACCTCCACCAAGCACGAGCTGGAGCACCTCTACGACCGGCTCGTCCCCGGCGGCGTGCTGCTGCTCGACGACTACGGCTACTGGCAGGGCTCCCGCCAGGCCGTGGACGAGTTCCTGGAGGAGACGGGCGCCCGGCTGCTGCTGACCCGCATGGACGAGGGCCGCATCGCCGTGAAGCCCTGACCCGGACGGAGGACCCGCCCGCCCCGGCGGCCGCCGGACCCCGCACCCGCACGCGAGAGTGGGGGAGTGGAACTGGAGTCGGCGGCCGCCGAACTGTACGGGCTGGACCCGGCCGGGTTCACCGCGGCCCGGGACGCCCTGGCCGCCCGGGCGCGGCAGGAGGGCGACCGCGCCCTCGCCAGGCGGATCGCCGCGCTGCGCAGGCCGACGGCGGCGGCGTGGGCCGCGAACCTCCTCGCCCGCCGCAGGCCCGCCGAGGCGGAACGCCTGGTGGAGCTGGGCCGTGCCCTGGGCGAGGCGCAGCGGACGCTGGCGGGGGAGGAGCTGCGCGAGCTGTCCCACCAGCGGCACGTACTGGTCACCGCCCTGGCGAGGGATGCCGCGGCGCTGGCCGCGGAGGAGGGCCGGCCCGTCTCGGAGCCGGGCCTCAGGGAGATCGAGCAGACCCTCCACGCGGCCCTGGCCGACCCGGAGGTCGCCCAGGAGTGGCTGGCCGCCCGCCTGGCCAGAACCCCACCCCCGCCAACGGGCTTCGGCATCGAACCGGACCCGACGGCGGTACGGGCCCGCCGCCCGTCCGCACCCGCGGCGGCACGGTCCCACCGCCGGCCCGAGCCCGAACCCGCCCCGGCGGCGGAGCCGGAACCGGCCCCCGGACGGTCCCGCCGTGCGTCAGCCACCCGCCGGGCGGACCCGGGAACCGCCACGGAGCGGGGGCCGGACACGGCAGGGGCCGGCCGCCCGGCAGATCCCGGCTCGGAGCCGGAACCTGGGGTCCCCGCCCCCGACCCCGCGCACCTGCGTGCCCTGGCACAGGCACAGGAGGCCGCCGACACGGCCACCCGGGAGGCCGAACGCGGCCAGGAGCAACTCCGCGCGGCGGAAGAGGAGCTCCGCCGGGCCAGAGCGGCGCTCAGGGAACGCGAGGAGCAACTGGCGGAGGCGGAGCACCACCTCGCGGAAGCCCGCAGCACGGCGGACCGCGCCGCCGCCCACCACCGCGAAGCCGCCCGCACCGCCCGCGCCACGCAGGAGCAGGCGGACGAGGCAGCCCGCACCCTCACCCGCCTGCAGGCACCCCCGGCCCCCTGAACGCCGGGCCGTGTTGTCCACCGGCACCGGCGGAGCAACCCGGCCCCCGGCCACTGACGCCGGCGGAGCCATCCGGTGCCGGCGGAGCCATCCGGGGCCGGCCGAGCCCCCCTGGTGCCGACGGAGCCCCCCGGTGCCGGCCGAGCCCCCCGGTGCCGGCGGAGCCGGTGGCCCGGCGGGTCAGTCGATCAGGATGCCCGGGTTCAGGATTCCCGCCGGGTCCAGGGCGTGCTTGGCGGCGCGCAGCGCGGTGGCGAAGGGGGCCGGGCGCTGGAGGTCGTACGCGGGGCGGTGGTCGCGTCCGACCGCGTGGTGGTGGGTGATGGTGGCCCGGTGCCGGTGCAGCACGTCGTTCGCCACGGCCTTGAGGTCGTCCCAGAGGGCCACCTCGTCGCCGGGCCGGCCCGCGGCCAGCACGGTGAAGTACGGGGCCGCCCCGTCGGGGTACACGTGCGTGAGGCGGCAGTTGACGGTCGCCGGGTACCCGGTGGCCTTCCGGGCCGCCGCGCCGACCTCGGTGCGCACCGCCTCGATCAGCCCCGGGATCCGGTCCCAGGTGGCTGCCGTCTCGAAGGTCTCCGCGACGGCGCCCATCCGGGCCAGCCCGTCTCGCAGGTACGGCATCCGGAGGAACGCCGAGCGCCAGGCGTCCACCGCCCCGTCCGCCGCCCTGTCCCCGTCCGCCGCCCTCCTGCCGTCCGCTGTGCTCCTCCCGCCGGTCGCCCCGCCCGCGGCGCCCGCCCCGCCCGCCCCGCCCATCGGGGACGTGCCGCCCGCCGGTCCGGACGTGCCGTCCGCCCGGCCCCCCTGCGAGCGGGCCAGGTCGACCGCCTGGGCCAGCCGGTCCGTGACCGGGAAGTGGGCCGACTCGAAGCCCAGGACCAGCACCGCGCTGCCGTCGTGCGAGGCGCCGGACATGGCCGCCTCGCCGGCGTCCAGCAGCCGGCAGTTGGCCGGCATCAGCCCGGACTGGGCGATCAGCCGTACGGCCTCCAGTGCGGCGTGGAGGTCGGCGAACGCCACCGCCGCGGAGGCCTTGTGGACGGGACGTTCCTGCAGCCGCACCCACGCCTCGGTGATCACGCCGAGCGCGCCCTCGGAGCCCAGGAACAGCCGGTCGGGCGACGGACCCGCCCCCGATCCGGGCAGCCGCCACGACTCGCTCACGCCCGCCGGCGTGACCACCCGCAGCGACTGGACGAAGTCGTCGATGTGCGTGGGCCCGGTGGCGTAGTGACCGCCCGCCCGGGTGGCGAGCCAGCCGCCCAGCGTGGAGAACTCGAAGCTCTGCGGGAAGTGCCGCAGCGTCAGCCCGTGGGGCCGCAGCTGGGCCTCCAGGTCCGGGCCGAGCGTGCCGGCCTGGATGCGGGCCGCCCGGCCGGGCGCGTCGACCTCCAGCACCCGGCCCATCGCGGTCAGGTCGAGGGAGAGGACGGCGCGGTGGGCGTCACCGCGGTACTCCACCCCGCCGGTGACCGAGGACCCGCCCCCGTACGGCACCACCGCGACCTCCCGCTCCGCGGCCCAGTCCAGCAGGTCCGCCACCTCCCGCTCGTCCCGAGGGCGGGCCACGAGGTCCGGGACCCGCCCGGGCCGGCCGCGGAGGGCGCGTACGACGTCACGGTAGGCCTTCCCCATGGCGTGGGCGGCGCGGTCCTCGGGGTCCGTGCGCACCACGTGCGCCAGTGCGGCGGGCGGCTCGACGGCGGGGGCTCCGATGCCCAGGTCCGCGACGCGCGGCACCGGCAGGGGCCGGGCCGACGTGCCCGGGAGGAGGGCGCCCATCGCGACGCACTCGGCGTCGTCCGGGTGGGCGTCCGTCCACCCCCACCCCCACCAGGAACGGGTGCGGGACGTGGGCTGCGTCGCGGTGCCTGCCATGGCTGTGCTCCAGGGGGTAGCAGTAACTTACCTCGCGGTAAATTACCTACTGATAATATCGCCGCATGGCAACCCCCCGATCCAAAGCCGGCACCAAGGGCGTCCCCCGGCGGGACCGCGAGCAGCAGATCCTCGCCGCCGCCACGCAGGAGTTCGGCACCCACGGCTACGCGGCGGCCTCGCTCGCCGCGATCGCCGCCCGCGTGGGGGTCACCAAGACGCTGCTGCATCAGTACTTCGGCACCAAGGAGGACCTGTACGTCGCCTGCCTGGCGCCGGTCGGCGACCGCCTCCTGGCGGCGATCCGCACCGGCATGGGCCACCAGGGGACGGGGCCGGGCACGCCCCTGCGCGTGCTGCGCGGGATCTTCGACGCCCTCGAAGGGCAGCGGGAGGCGTGGTTCGTGCTGTACGACACCACGCTGCCGGCCGGCGGCGAGGCCGCCCGGCGGGCCGCCGCGTACTGGTCCGCCATCGACGCCCTGGCCGCCGGCGGCACGGCCGACCTGCTGCGCGCCACCGGCTCGGCGGACCCGCTGGACGCCGACGCCCTCAAGTACGTCTGGCGCGACCTGGTCGCCACCCTGGTGCGCTGGTGGGTCAAGCACCCCGAGGAGTCCCCCGAGGCCATGGCCGCGCGGTGCGCCCGCCTCTTCGCCGCCGCGGCTGCCCTGACGCCCTGACGTCGGGAGGTCCCGACACCCTGACGTCCCGACACCCCGGCGTCCCGATGCCCCCACCCGCCCTGGGGCCAGGCCGGCGCGCGGCCGGGCCGCGGGTGCCGCCGCAGGCCCGCGGCCGGCCGGCATTCCCGCCGGTCCCGTGGGCCACTCCCGCATCAGGCTTAACGTGCGCGTCGGCGTGGAACCCGTCCTGCATGACCGAAAGCGCGAGTCCCCACATCTCCCGCCCGAGGGTCACCGTTCTGGGAGTGCAGAGCGGCGACCCGCCCTTCCGCATCGTCGAGGTCGACGGGGAGGTGGTGGGGATGGCCAAGTCCATGACGGACGTGATCCTCATCGCCTCGGAGGCGGGGGTCCACATCCACGACCTCGACGACCTGGAGACCGTCCGCTGGGTGGGGGGAGGCAAGTTCACCTGGCAGCTCCACCACTTCTGACCCGGCCGCCCGGCGTCGAACTCCGGGCGGCCGGGTGCCCCGGCCGGCCCGGACTCCCGCAGTCCCGGCCGCCGCCCGGACCGCCCGGATGCCCCGGCAGCCCGGATGCCCCGGCGCCCCGGCGGCGCCGGGCGCGGTCCGGGGCGCGCGGGGGTCAGGGGCTCGGCCGATCAGAGGCTCGGCCGGCTCAGCAGCTCGGCCGACTCACGGGCTCGCGTTGAGCTCCGCCACGATCGAGGCGGGCGTGTGCCCGCTGCCGTCCGAAAGCCGGTGGAAGTCGACCGAGACGTAGTTCGGGTTCCGGCCCCCGGTCGCGGTCCGGCACTGCCCGGCGATGCGGTCCCGCAGCTTCGTCCCGTTGTCCAGGGCGGCCGTGAGGACGGTGGGCACGTTGCGGTGGTGGCTCATCGTGAACAGCCGCCGGAAGCCAGGCTCCTGCCGGTCCAGCGGCACGTCGGACCAGCGGGTGACGCAGGCCAGGTCGTTGCCGAGGTCGCCCAGGCTCCAGTAGTTGCTGACCGTCCAGGACCTGTCGTACATGACGCCCAGGTGCTCGCGGTCGGAGCGGTCCGAGAAGACCAGCAGCCGCTTCCCCGCAGTGACGAGGTCCGCGACCTTGGGCCAGCCCTTCTGCCGCACGCCCCAGTCGTCGGCCCGGAACAGCAGCTCGTTCAGCCCGCGCACCCGGCCGAGGGAGTTCTGCAGCTGCCCGGCGCTGACGTAGTCCTCCAGGAAGACGGTCACGACCTCCTGGGGGTGGCCGGCGAGGAAGTCCACGACCGTCTGCATCGTGCCGTGGAACGACTGCCGGGGCAGGGCGTACGTGGCTCCGGCGAAGGTCTTGCAGTCGCCGTGGCACAGGTACACGTCGCTCGGGTAGCAGTCGCTGCCGAAGCTGATGATGCAGAGCCAGGTGCTGCGCTCGTACCAGTGGGTGTCCAGGCTGAGGCCGCGCACGCCGTTGTCGAGCTGGGCGCGCACCGACTCGGACTGGTTCACCGAGCTCCAGCGGGAGTCCTCGTAGTTGGTGAAGGCGTTGTGGGTGGTCAGGAAGGCGACCTCGTCGAGCCGGCGGTCGCCCCAGCGGGCGGAGGCGGCGTCGGCGGCCGCCCGGGTGGCCGCGGTGGCGGTGGCGGTAGCGGTGGCGGTGGCCGGCGTGGCCGCGGTGGCGGCGCCGGCCGCGGCGCGGGAGCCGGCCGGCGCCGGGGCGGCGGTCGCCGAGGCCGCCGTACCGAGCAGGGCCAGCAGCAGGAGGCATACGAGGGCGCGCAGGCCGCGGGGGCCGCGGCGCCGCCCGCGCGAACGCGCTCGTAACATGTCCATGACAATCATGCGGGGAGGCTACCGCGCGGTACCCGCGTCCCGCTGCCCCCGCGCAGTGCCTTCCCGCGACGGGCCCGAGCCCCGTCGCGGGGCCTCGGAGGAGGCGGCGGCGACGCCCGGAAATCCGGATGACCCGCGGCCCCCCGGCTGACATGCTCACGGACATGTCACCCCGCAAGATCCGGCCCAGCCTCTACATCTCCGTCGACATCGAGGCCGACGGCCCCATCCCCGGTCCCTACTCCATGCTCAGCCTGGGCGCGGCCGTCGCCGGCCGGCAGGACGCCGACGGGTACGTCCCCGCCGACCCCGAGCGGCAGACCTTCTACCGCGAGCTGCGCCCGGTGAGCGACGCGTTCGTGCCGGAGGCCCTGGCCGTCAGCGGCCTCGACCGGGAGCGGCTGCGCACCGAGGGGACGCCGCCCGAGGCGGCCCTGCGCGCGTTCAGCTCCTGGGTGCGGCAGGTGTCCGACGGAGCGCAGCCCGTGATGTGCGGCTACCCGGCCTCGTACGACTGGACCTTCCTGTACTGGTACCTGATCCGGTTCACCGGGGAGAGCCCCTTCGGGCACTCGGGCTGCCTGGACATGAAGACCCTCTACGCGGCCAAGGCCGGGCTGCCGCTGCGGTCGGTGGCCAAGGGGACGATGCCCCGCGAGCTGCTGTCCCGGCGGCGGCACACCCACCACGCCCTCGACGACGCGATCGAGCAGGCCGAGCTGATGAGCAACCTGATGCTCTGGCGGCCGGAGGCCTGATCACCCGACGGGCCCGCTGCGGGGGTGCCCCGCAAGCCCTGCGGCCACAATGGAGGCATGGCCTCCGAGGTACCCCCCGGCATCCCCGGCCCGGACCCCGCTCCCACGGACACCTGGCCACCCGCCGGGGGAGCGCCCGACGGGCCCGACGGCCCGCGTGCGGCCGCCGGTCCGGACGCCCCCTCGCACCCCGACGGGGGCGCGGCCGCGGACGACGCCCGGGGGACCGCGCCGGACGGCGACCGGAACGAGGCCCCGGACGAGGCCCAGGGCGCCGCGCCGAACGACGCGCGGGACGCAGCCCCGAACGACGAGCACCCCGACACCTCCGGCCGCACCGAGGAGGGCCTCGCGCGCTGGCTGCTGCGTTCGGTGCTCGCCGACCCCGGCCACCTCCCCGAGATCCTGGCCTCCTTCGCCTCCCGCCGGCTCGGGACCGCCGCGGCCCGTACGGTCGCCAAGGTGCGCGCCGATCACCCGGACGCGCGTCCCGAGGAACTGCGCGGCATGGTGGCGAACCGGGGCCGGCGGATCGTGGTGACCGAGGGCTCCTTCGTCGGCGGCCCGTTCATCGTGGTGATCCCCTTCGCCTTCTGCGCCGCCCTGCTGGCCCAGCTGCGCATGTGCCTGGAGCTGGGCGCGCTGGCAGGCCGCCCCGCCACCTCCCCGGACCGGACCGCCGAACTGCTCGTGATCCAGGGGGTCTACCCCGACATCCCCACGGCCGGTGAGGCCCTGGAGAAGCTGGCTGCGCGCACGGACCGCGACGGCGACCTCGCGCCGCCGCCCGGGCCGCGTCCGTCAAGGGTGGCCGCACTGTGGTCGCTGGTGAAGCGCATGGCGTACCTGCTGGGGCTGCTCGGTCCGGAGGAGGACACCTCCAGGCTCATCGTCAAGATCGGCCGCTGGGCGCTGGTGGGCCTGGTCTTCCTGGTGGGGCTGGTGGCCCCGCTGGTCTGGATCCCGTACCTCGGGTGGTCCTACCACCGGTCGACGGGGGAGCTGGCGGCCCGCACGGTGGCCTTCTACGGCGCGGCGACGCCGGCCGAGGCGGCCGAGGCGGTCGCCGAGGTCCATCCGGCGGCCGCCGACCCGGGCATGATCGCGGCGGCCCTGCGGACCCTCTCCTCGCTGCTGGTGCCGGTCGGCGCCGTGATCCTGGTCTTCGTGGCCGCCGTCGACGACTCGCGCTGGCCGCTCGCGGCCGTGACGGTGACCGTGCTCTCCCTCGCCGTCGGCGCCATCTGGTACCTCCGCCACCGCATGCGCCACCGCCGCCCCTCCCACGACTGAACACGCGGACGGACGGCGGGGGCGGGCCGGGGGTGTGCCCTAGAGGCTCAGCGCGTCCTCCGCGTTCGTCACCCAGGGGGTGACCGAGTTCTTGTCGGGGGACACGTACAGGCCCGGGGTCGGCGCCTTGAGCGGGGTCTGCACGAGGTCGGACGAGGTGTCCATCGTCATGGCGATCCAGTCGACCGTCCTGCCCTTCCCGTCGTGCGCGCCGCCCATCAGACCCGCGTACGCGGACTCGCCCGGGGCCAGCTTGAAGGCGTCCTCGATGCCCGGCGCCGTGCCGCGCTGCGTGGCCTGCCCGTCCAGGTCGCCGAAGGTGACGACGGGGTGGCCCAGGACCCGGCAGGGCTTGGTGCTCTTGTTGGTGACCTTCAGCAGGTAGCTGCCGGTCGTGGGCTCCGCCAGGCTCGCGGTGAACTTCACGTCGAAGGTGCTGCACGGGAACACGTCGTAGTCGGGGTCGGTGCTCCCGCCGCCGGTCGCCGTGGGCGCCGGCGCCGTGGTGGACGGCGGCGTCGGCTTCGCGGAGGCCGTCGGGGCCGTGGAGGGGGAGGCGGAAGCGGAGGCGGACGCGCCCGGGCCGGGCGTCTTCCCGCCGCCCGACGCGTCGTCCTGCGAAGGGCCGCAGGCCGTCAGGGCGAGGGCGGACACGGCGGTGAGGACGACGGCGGCTCTGCGTACGGTGCTCATGATGCTGTCCCCCGGGGTGAGGAGCGCGGAAGTGCGCTGGGCGTGGCACCAGCGTCCCGGAGAAGCTTCACGGCTCTGTGACGGCGTCTTCCCGAATCCACCACGGACCGGCCTCCGGCCGCGAGCCCCCGCCTCCACTGCCTCCACCGCCCCACGGCCCCCGCACGCCCACCGGTCAGAACATGGTGTTGCCGTTCAGGGACGTCGGCGGGACCACCTGCAGCACGTCCCAGTGCTCCACGATCCGGCCGTCCCCGTCGAAGCGGAAGATGTCGATCCCGGCGTACTCCTCCTCGGGCCACGCCTGGTGGCAGTGGAGCACCACGTGGTCGCCCTCCGCGAAGGCCCGCTTGAACACCACCCGCTTGCCCGGGTATTCGGCGGCCATCCGCTCGAAGTACGCGACGAACGCCTCCTTGCCGTCGCCGACGTGCGGGTTGTGCTGGGTGTAGGTGTCGCCGACGTACCGTTCGACGGCCTCGGCGGGCCGGCACTGGTTGAACATCAGCTCGTAGAACGCCATCGCCGTGGCCTTGTTGCGCACCGGATCGCTCATGGCGTCACCGTACGGGCGGAGCCGGGCCCCCGCATGACGAACCGGGCGGCGGGGCCGAGCACCGGAGGCCGGGCTCAGAGCACCGGCTGGACGTCCCCCGTGGTGACCGACCGGCCGTGGGCGCCCGCCGCCAGGTCGCCGGGCGGGATGCCGGGGTGGTGCCGCAGGCCGTCGCCGTCGCCGTCCGGCCCGCCGAGCGCGATGCGCGACACGATCCGGTAGCGGTCGCCGCGGTACACCGAGTGGACGTACTCGACGGGCCGCCCCTCCCGGTCCGTGGTCAGCCGCTCGAACCGCAGGGCGGGGGAGTGCGCCGGTACGCCGAGCAGCCGGGCCTCCCGGTCGCCCAGCACGGTCGGCTCGATGGCCTGGACGGCCTCGTGGACCCGTACGCCGTGCCGCGCGCCCAGCAGTTCGTAGAAGTCCCCGCTCTCCATGTCACCCGGGGCCAGGCCGGGGACGAGCGCGGCCGGCACGTGCAGGTGCTCGATCGCCATCGGCTCGCCGTCCACCAGCCGCAGCCGCGCGATGTACGCCACCTCGTCGGCCGGGGGCAGCCGCAGCCTGCGCCCCAGGGCCGTGCCCGCGGGCACCGTGGCGAATTCCAGCACCCTGCTGGCCCAGCTGCCTCGCGCCCGCGGCAGGCTGAACCCCGGTTCGGCGCCGGCCGGCGCCAGCTCCTGGGTGATCTTGGCCCGGGCGACGAACATGCCCCGCCCGTGCTCGCGGACCACCAGGCCCGCGGCCACCAGTTCGTCCACCGCCGCGCGCACCGTGGGCCGGGACACGCCCAGTTCCTCGCACAGCGCGCGCTCCGACGGCAGGGCCGCCCCCGGTGCGCCGGACTCCGCCAGACCGCGCAGGTGGTCGCGTACCCAGATCCGCTTCGGAACCGGACCTCCGGACGCCTCGGCCATGTTCCCGTCCTCTCGTCCACCCCGTACAGCTGACCAGACCAGCTCGGCGATGTTACCAGTCGGCGGACCGGCCGCGGCAAGCCTCCGGCGCGCACAAACTGCTGTTTCAGAAGGCAAGTTGAGGGGCGCTGGGCAGAGTTTCCGGCCTCTTGACCGGCCTCCGCCCCTGTGCCATTTTCCTTACCAGTTGCTGGCCAGTTCGCGTACTGGTCGGGCTACTGGTCAACGCCCCACCCCCCCCGCAGAGGAGGACCCCCCGTGAGCCTGGTGAGCCCGTCCCGTCCGCTCCCGGCCCACGGCGGCGCCGTCCCCGCCCTCCTGCCCGCGCCCCGTCACCTCGCCCGCACCCCCGGGCACTTCACCCTCACCCCGGACACCGCCGTACGCGCCGACCCCGCCGCGCAGCAGGCCGCCGCCCTGCTGCGCACCCTGCTCCGTCCCGCCACCGGCCTCCCCCTCCCGCCCGCGGCCGACGGGGCCCTGTCCCTCGCCCTGGACCCCGCCGAGCACCCGTCGCTGGGCGCGGAGGGCTACCGGCTGGACGTCCGGCCCGACGGCGTAGGCCTGCTCGCCGCCCGGCCCGCCGGGCTCCGGAACGCCGTACAGACCCTCCGCCAGCTGCTGCCCCCGGAGGCGCTGGCCGACCGGCCCGCCGCCCCCGGCACCGCGTGGACGCTGCCCTGCGTGGAGATCGAGGACCGGCCCCGGCACTCCTGGCGGGGCCTGATGGTCGACACCGCACGCCACTTCCAGCCGCTGGACCGGCTGCTGTGCACCGTCGACCGGATCGCCCTGCACAAGCTCAACGTCCTGCACCTCCACCTCACCGACGACCAGGGCTGGCGGCTGCCCGTGGACGCGTACCCCCTGCTGACCGAGGTGGGCTCGGTCCGCGCCCGGACCCCGCTGGGGCCGCCGGGCTCCGGGCGCCGGGACGACCGGCCGCACGGCGGCGCGTACACCAAGGCCGAGCTGCGGCGACTGGTCCGGTACGCGGCCGAGCGCGGGGTCGCGATCGTGCCGGAGGTCGAGATGCCCGGCCACGCGCGGGCCGCCCTCGCCGCCTACCCGCACCTCGGCAACCACCCCGGCCGCCCGCTCGACGTGTGGACCGAGTGGGGGATCTGCGACACCGTGCTCGGCGTTCACGACGCCGCCCTCGACTTCTGCCGGACGGTGCTCGACGAGGCGATGGACCTCTTCCCCGGCCCGTACGTCCACCTCGGCGGCGACGAATGCCCCACCGCCGAATGGGAGTCCAGCCCCGCCGCCCGTGCCCGCGCGGCCGCGCTCGGCCTCCCCGGCCCGCGTGCGCTGCGCGGCTGGTTCCTCGGCCGGGCCGGAGCCCACGTGCTGGCCGCCGGCCGGCGCCCCGTCTGCTGGGCCGAGGACGACACCGACGCCCAGCCGCCCGGGGCCGTCCTGCCGCCCGAGTTCGCGCTGATGGCCTGGCGGGACGCCCGGCACGGCCTGGCCGCCGCGCGGCGCGGCCACGAGGTGGTGATGGCCCCGCACCGCTCCACGTACCTCGACTACCCGCAGTCGGACCGTCCCGGCGAGCCGGCGGGCCAGCCCGGCGCGGTGGTGGACCTGGCCGCGGTGTACGCCAACGACCCCGCGCCCGCCGCCTGGCCGGCCGGGCCCGCGGCACGTGTCCTGGGCACCCAGGCCCAGCTCTGGACAGAGTACGTCACCACCGCCGACCGGTACGACCGCCTCCTCTGGCCCCGGCTCTGCGCCCTCGCGGCCCGGGCCTGGAACCCGGACGGCGACTACCACCGGGACTTCCTCCCCGCCCTGGCCGCCCACCGCCCGCGCCTGGCCGCCCTCGGCATCGACGGCCAGACCCCCTGACCCGCGGGGCCCGCACCGCGCACCCCGCAGGGCCCGAGCGCCACCCGAGCCACCCCCGCCGTCCACCCCACCCATCCCATCCGCCCCAACCGCACCCCCGCACCCCGCACCCACAGGTTCCGTTCCGCGCCCCCCACCGAAAGGGAATCCCGTGTCCGACCGACCCCGTCGCACCAGCAGGGTGGCCCTGGCCGCCGCCCTCGCCCTCCTCTCCGGCACCGCGGCCGCGGGCCTCCTGGCCGCCCCCGCCTCGGCCGCCGCCGACGCGCTCAGCGTCCAGTACCGCACCAGCGCCGGCGGAGCCACCGCCGACCAGTCCGAACCCTGGCTCCAGATCACCAACACCGGCGCCACGACCGTCCCCCTGAGCCAGGTACGCCTGCGGTACTGGTTCAAGGCCGACGGCCCCGCGGTGACGTACCGCTTCGCCTGCTCCTGGGCGGTGAAGGGCTGTGCCCACATCACCGGCGCCTTCGGCACCCCCGACCACCCGACCGCCACCGCCGACCGGTACCTGGAGATCGGCTTCACCCCCGGTGCCGGCTCCCTCGCCCCCGGCCAGTCCACCGGCGACATGCAGCTCCGCTTCCACCGCACCGACTGGCAGCCGCTGACCCAGTCCGACGACTACTCCTTCGGCCCCGGCCGGACCTCGTACGCGGACTGGGACAAGGTCACCCTCCAGTCGGGCGGCACCCTCGTCTGGGGCACGGCCCCGGCCGGCAACGACCCGACCACGCCCCCCACGACCCCGCCGACCACGCCCCCCACCACCCCGCCGGCCGACCCGGACGCACCGGTCCTCTTCGACGACTTCACGTACGCCTCCAGCGCCGACCCCGCCCTCGCCCGCAACGGCTGGACCGTCAAGTCCGGGCAGGGCGGCCCCGGCGTCCCGGGCGCCACCTGGTCCCCGCAGGACATCACCTTCCCCTCCGCCGGGGGCGGCACCGTGATGAACCTGCGCCTGACCACCGACGGCACCGCCGCCGGCACCCGCGAGACCGAACTCCAGACCACCGCAAGGAAGTTCAGGAACGGCACCTACGCCGCCCGGGTCCGCTTCGACGACACGCCGTCCGGCGGCCCCGACGGCGACCACGTCGTCCAGACCTTCTTCGCCTTCACCCCGCTCAACGCCCCCATGGACCCGGCCTACAGCGAGCAGGACTTCGAGTACCTGCCCAACGGCGGCTGGGGCGAGCCGGGCAACATCATGTACGAGACCACCTGGGAGACCTACAACCCCGACCCCTGGAACGCCGTCAACACCCACGGCGAGCAGCGCGCCTCGCACGACGGCTGGCACGACCTCCAGTTCACCGTCGACGGCACCTCCGTGACGTACTGGGTCGACGGCCGCGTCGTCGCCACCCACGGCGAGCCCTACCTGCCGGAGACCCCGCAGTTCATCGACTTCAACCACTGGCTGATCGACCTGGCCGGCCAGACCTCGGCCACCCCGCGCTCGTACGACGAACAGGTCGACTACGTGTACTTCGTCAAGGACCAGGTCCGCACCCCGGCCCAGGTCGCCGCCGGGGTCGCGGCCCTGCGCGCGGCGGGCACCGCCTTCAGGGACACCGTCCCGAACAGCTGACCGCACGGACCGGTCCTCCCTCCGATCGATTTCCGCCGAATCTGCCATTCCGGCCCAACGGGGCCTGCGGCTCAGTAGCTTGAGCCGGGCAGGTTCCGGTGGGGGAGCGCGACTCTCCCGCCGCGGACGCGAACAGAGCACCAGAGGGAGTGGACGAATTGGCGAACGTGGAAGTCTCCTTGAAGGAGGCGATGACCTCGATCGAGGGAGCACTGGGGACGGCCCTGGTCGACTACACCAGCGGCATGGCCCTGGGCACCCTCGGTGGAGGCAAGGACCTCGACCTGTCGGTCGCCGCGGCGGGCAACACCGATGTGATCAGGGCGAAGGTCCGCACGATGGAGATGCTCGGCCTCCGGGACGAGATCGAGGACCTGCTGATCACCCTCGGCGGTCAGTACCACCTGATCAGGCTGCTCAAGGGCAAGTCCGGGAGCGGCCTGTTCCTGTACCTGGTCCTGGACAAGGACAGGTCCAACCTGGCCATGGCCCGGCACCAGCTGCGCCGCATCGAGGCCGCCCTCGAGGTCTGACAACGGCTCGCAACGGCCCTCGCATGCCCACTAATTGAAGAATTCTTCAATTCGGCAGATCCAAATCTGGCCAAGTGTGGGCATGCGCGGGCCGCCGGGACGGGACGATGGGACGAAAGACCGCAGGCGGCAGGGCATGGGCCGGGCCCGGCCGTGGTCGGGCGACAGCAGGAGCACTCGTGGGCATGCAGGTACCGCTGTACCAGGCGAAGGCGGAGTTCTTCCGGATGCTCGGGCACCCGGTCCGCATCCGCGTCCTGGAGCTCCTGCAGGCGGGACCCATGCCGGTGCGCGACCTCCTCGCGGAGATCGACGTCGAACCCTCCAACCTGTCCCAGCAGCTCGCGGTGCTGCGCCGGTCGGGCATCGTCGTCTCCACCCGCGAGGGCGCCACGGTCAGTTACGCCCTCGCCGGCGGCGACGTCGCCGACCTGCTGCGCGCAGCCCGCCGCATCCTCACCGAGATGCTGGCGGGCCGCACCGAGCTGCTCGCCGAGCTCCGCCAGACGGACCCGTGTTCGGAACCCCACCCGGAACCGCACCCGCACGCCCACCCGGTCACCGTGCCCGGCAGGCCCTTCCCGAAGTGACCGGCCCCGGCCCCGGACCCGTGCCGTTGGGCGGCCCGGCCCCGGTGTCAGGTCCGCAGCCAGGCCGCCGCGTCCTGCGGCAGCCGGCCCCGCCCGTCGAGGGGGGCGCTGCTCAGCAGGAGTTCCGGGTGCGCGGGCAGTTCGTCACCGTGCACGGCATGGGCGGCACCGGCATCATGTCCGCAGCAGTCGAGGCCGCGCGCGACTTCCCCGGACTGCGCGTGCTCGCCCTGACCGTGGTCACCAGCATGACCGACGCTGACCTTGCCGACATCGGCGTCGGCTACGCGGTGGACGAACAGGTGCTCCGGCTGGCCCACTTGGCGCGGAAGGCCGGCTGCCACGGCGTGGTCGCCTCGCCGCAGGACGTCGCGGCCCTGCGCGGCACCCTGGGCCCCGACGCCCTGATCGTCACTCCCGGTGTCACGCTGTCCGGGGACTCTCCGGCCGAGCACGCGCGTGTGGGGACACCCCGCGCGGCGATCACCGCCGGCGCCTCGCACGTCGTCGTCGGCCGGACGGTCACGCGCGCCGGCGACCCGGCGGCCGCCTTCCGCCGCGTCCGGACCAGCCTGGCCCCGTGACGGACGGGGAACCCCCGTGTCGTCACCTGTACGCGGGTGACGGATGGTCAGGGGGTGTCCTGAGACGCCGGGCGGCAGGTCAGAGGGAGAGGTTCAGGTTCAGCTGCCAGGAGACGCCGAAGCGGTCGTTCACCCAGCCGAACTTCTCGCTGAAGCCGTACGAGCCGAGCGGCATCAGCACGGCGCCCCGGTCGGCCAGGGCCGCGTACAGGCGGTCGAGCTCCGCCTCCGTGTCGCACTCGACGAAGAGCGAGACCGCCGGGGTGAAGCCGAAGTCGTGCTTGGCCGGGCTGTCGATGCACATGTACCGCTGCCCGGCCAGCGCGAACGTGGCGAACTGGACGGTGCCCTCCGGGCCCTGCCCGTCCGCGCCGTAGCGGGTCACGCCGATGACCTCGGAGTCCTCGAACAGGGAGACGTAGAAGGCCATGGCCTCCTCGGCCTGTCCCTCGAACATCAGGAACGTGGTGATCTTCTGAGGTGTCGCGGCCATCCTGCCGGCTCCCTGGGTGGTGGCGTGACCTTGCCCGGCCGAGGCTAGGCCATGCACCCGCCCCGGCCGGCGAGGCGCACGGCCGCGCCGCCGATCGGTTCCGGTACGGGTCAGCCGGTGGGCGCCATGTCGTACGTGACCCACATCGTGCGCGCGGCCACCTGGTCGTACTTGGCCCGCGCCCGGTGGTTGTCGTCGGCGGTGATCCACCGGACGACGCTCCAGCCGCGCTCGGCCGCGATCCCGCGCAGCCGCTCCAGCAGGAGGTCGACCGCGCCCGAGCCGCGGCTCTCGGGCGCGACGAAGAGGTCGTCGAGGAAGCAGCCCGTGGTGGCCGACAGCGGCCGCGCGAACGGCCGGTAGTGCGCCAGCCCGACGAGCCGCCCGTCGGCGCCCTCCGCCACCAGGGCGTTCACCTCGTGGGCCGGGTCGTTGATCCACGACCAGACCAGCGCGGCGGCCTCCTCGGTCTGCGCCACGCGGTAGAACTCCGCGTAACCCCGGTAGAGGGTGCGCCACTGGGCGAAGTCGTCCGCGCGCACCGCGCGGACCTGGATGCCGGTCATCTGGAGGGTGCCTTCCTGTCCGTACGCGCGGATCCCCGTACGGCCGCGCGAACCCGATCATGCGCGAGGGGGAGGGGCGGCACCCTGCCGCGTTGTCGAAAACCGCCCGCACCGACACGCCGCGCCGGACAGTCGTACGCCTGCCCGCCTCCGCCCGCGGCTGTCGGACCGGCGCAGCGTCAGCGGGTGTGCGAACGGTACGCCCGCATCGCCAGCGGCATGAAGACCAGGGTGATGCCCGCGGCCCAGACCAGCGACCACATGATGGCGCTGCCGGCGGGCGTGCCGAGCAGCAGGCCGCGGAACGCGTCCGACAGGTGGGTCACCGGATTGACGTTCACCCAGGCCTGCAGCCACCCGGGCATCGTGTCCACCTGGACGAACGCACTGCTGGTGAAGGTGATCGGGAAGATGAAGGTGAACGCGAACACCTGGACCTTCTCCGCGTCGCCGGCCAGCATCCCGATCAGCACCGCCGTCCACGACACCGCGGCGGCGAACGTCAGGAGCAGCAGCGTCGCGCCGAGGAATCCCGCCACGCCGCCGGTGATCTCGAAGCCCAGCAGGGTGCCCAGCGCGATCATCAGCAGCATCGCCCACAGCTGCTTGGCCAGGTCCGCGGTGATGCGCCCGAGCAGCGGCGCCGTCCGCGCGATCGGCAGGCTGCGCAGCCGGTCGAACACGCCCTTCGTCAGGTCGGTGTTGAGCGCCATGGCCGTGTACATGCTCATGAACAGGGTGTTCTGCACGATGATGCCCGCGAGCGCGTACTGGAGGTACTCCTGCGGGGAGCCCGCCATCTGTCCGCCGAACACGTAGGTGAACAGGAACACGAACATGATCGGCGTGATGCTGTAGTCCACCAGCTCCAGCGGGTTGTGCTTCACCGAGACCAGGCTGCGCCACGCCATCGTGCCGGTCTGACGGAGGGCCGCGAGGGGACGGACCCGCCCGCCGCGCCACTGCGTGTCCGTGAGTGCCGCCGAGGTCATGAGGGGGTCACCGCCTCCGAGTACCGGTCTTCTTCCGCGCTCTCCTCCTCTTCGGCCTCCGGCTCCGCCCGGTGGCCGGTGAGCGCCATGAACACCTCGTCGAGCGAGGAGCGCCGCAGGCTGAGCTCGCCGACGGAGATGCCCGCCTGGTCCAGGCGGCGCACGACGCTCGGCATCAGCGCCGGGTCGTTGACCGGCGCGAGGATCCCGTCGCCCTCGACCGCGGTCTGCGGACCCGCCTCGGCGGTCACCAGGAGGTGCGCCGCCCCGAGGTCGGCGGGGTCCGCCGGGCGTACGTACAACACCTGGCCGCCGACCTGGGACTTCAGCTCGTCGGGCGTGCCGCCGGCGATCACCGTCCCCTTGTCGATCACGACGATGCTGTCGGCGAGCCGGTCCGCCTCGTCCAGGTACTGCGTGGTGAGCAGGGTCGTCATGCCCTCGGCGACCAGGACCCGCAGCATGTCCCAGACCTCGCTGCGGCTGTGCGGGTCCAGCCCGGTCGTCGGTTCGTCCAGGAACAGCACCCGCGGCCGGCCGACCAGGCTGGCGGCCAGGTCGAGGCGGCGCCGCATGCCGCCCGAGTAGGTCTTGGCGGCCCGCCCCGCCGCGTCGCTCAGGTGGAAGCGGTCGAGCAGGTCGGCGGCCCGGGCCCGGGCCTCGGCCCGCGACATCCCGAGCAGCCGGCCGATCATGAGCAGGTTCTCGGTGCCGGTCATGTTCTCGTCCACCGCCGCGTACTGCCCGGTGAGCCCGATGAGCGAGCGCACCATCCCGGCCTCGCGCACCACGTCGTACCCGCCGACCTCGGCGTGCCCGCCGTCCGGACGCAGCAGGGTCGCGAAGATGCGGACGGCCGTCGTCTTGCCCGCGCCGTTGGGCCCCAGCAGGCCCAGCACCGTGCCCGTAGGGACCTCGAGGTCCACACCGGCGAGGGCGCGGGTCTCCTTGAACTGCTTGGCCAGCGCCTCGGCCCGGATCGCGTAACTCACGAGATCACCCCGTTCGTGGAGGAAGGCGCATACCCCTCCACTGTGACGCACGCCACTGACAACCGGCCCGGCGAGCCGGACGTGCGGCGCGGGGCCCGGGTTCCGCCGGACGGTGCGGGACCGTGGCCGGAAGCGCGACGGACGGCGGCTGTCCCGCGGGGCACCGGCCGTGAGGATGAGGGCCATGGATCCCGAACTCGAAGCGTTCGTACCGCTGTTCCCCCGAGCCGGCCTCGACGACCCGGTCACGGCGCGCAGGCGGTTCGCCGAACTCGCGGCCGCCCTGCCCGCCCCCGACACCTCCGGAATGGAGATCGAGGACCACACCGTGCCCGGCGACCCGGACGTACCTGTCCGCGTCTACCGCCCGTACGGGGCCCGCGGCGCCGTGGTCTGGCTGCACGGCGGCGGCTGGGTCATGGGCGACCTGGACACCGAGCACCCGTGGGCGGCCCGGATCGCCGCCCTCTCCGGCGCGGCGGTGGTCTCGGTCGGCTACCGCCCGGCCCCCGAGCACCCGTTCCCCGCCGCCCTGGACGACGCCTGGGCCGCACTGGCCTGGACCGCCGAGCAGGCCGCCGGCCTCGGCATCGACCCGGAGCGGATCGCCGTCGGCGGCCACAGCTCCGGCGGCAACATCGCCGCCGGCCTGGCACTGCGGGCCCGCGACGAGGGAGGACCCGCGCTCCGCTTCCAGCTGCTCAACCAGCCGTCGCTGGACGACCGGCAGACGAGCTGGTCGGCGCGGCACTTCGACGGCACGCCCTCCTTCGACCGCGACAAGGCCACCGCCGCCTGGCGCCACTACCTGGGCGGCCGCCCCGCGACCCCCTACGCCGCACCCGCACGGGCCGAGGACCTGTCCGGGCTGCCCCCGGCCTACCTCTCCACCGCGGAGTTCGACCCGAACCGCGACGAGGGCATCGCCTACGCCCTGCGGCTGCTGGAGGCGGGCGTGCCGGTCGAACTCCACCAGTGGCCCGGCACCTTCCACGGCTCGCAGGCGGTCCTCTCGGCCGAGGTCTCACAGCGGCAGCACGCCGAGCTGGGCGGCGCACTGCGTCGCGCCCTGGCCGGCTGAAGCGGGGCCCGGCAGCACGGGAAGCCCGGGGGCACGGCCCCGTCCCGCCGCCGCACACCGTTCCGCACCACCACCTCACACCACCCCGACGAAGGGACGTACGACATGAGGATCAGACTCGCGCTCTGCGCGGGCGCCGCCGCGCTGACCGTGTGCGCCGGTACGGTCACGGCGTCCGCCGTACCCGGCTCACCGGACCCCCGGCCCGCCGCCGCACCCGGCGCACCGGACCCCCGGCCCGCCGCCGGCCACGCCGCGGCAGCGGCCCGCCCCGACGCCGAGGCCCTGCGCGCCGCCCTCGACGGCGTCCACCGTGCGGGCGTGCCGGGCGCCTTTGCAGAGGTCCGTGACGGCGCCCGGACCTGGCGCGGCGCCGCGGGCGTCGCCGACCTGGCCACCGGCCGCCCCGTACGGCCCGGCCTGCTGCACCGCGTCGGCAGCGTCACCAAGACCTTCACCGCCGCCGCGGTCATGCAGCAGGCCGAGCAGGGCCGCATCCGCCTCGACGACCCGATCGGCGACCACCTGCCGGACCTCGTACCGGGCCCCCGCGGCCGGACCGTCACCGTCCGGATGCTGCTGAACCACACCAGCGGCATCGCCGACCACCTCCGCCCCGCCTTCCCGTCCCTGCCGGGCTCGGCCGCGAGCATCGACGAGAACCGCTTCCGGCGCTTCCGGCCCGCCGAGCTGATCGGGATGGGGCTCGCGGCCGCCCCCGCCGGCGAGCCCGGCGGCCCCGTCGGGGTGTACTCCAACACGAACTACCTGCTCCTCGGCGAGCTGCTGGAGCGGGTGACCGGCACACCCGCCGAGGAGTACATCACCCGGAACGTCATCGCGCGGGCCGGGCTCCGGCACACCGCGTTCCCCGCCGGGCCCCGCATCCGCGGACCGCACTCGCGGATGTACGAGTCCTTCCACGGCCTGCTCGACCCGCCGCGCGACTACAGCGTCTACGACACGTCCTATGTGGGCCCGTCGGCCGGACTGGTGTCGACCATGGAGGACCTCGACCGCTTCTACGCCGGGCTGCTGGCCGGCCGCATCGTGAGCCCCGCCTCGCTGGCGGAGATGCAGCGCACCGGGCCGGTCATCGCCCTGGACGGCTCCACCGTCCGGTACGGGCTCGGCCTCCACCGGCTCGACGTCCCCGGGTGCGGCACCTTCTGGGGCCACGACGGCTCGGCCTGGGGGGCCGGGACCGTGTCCTTCACCCGGGCCGACGGGCGGCGCCAGGCCTCGTACGCGGTCAACCTCCAGCGGTGGAACGCGGTGGACTCCACCGGCGTCCCGGTGCCCCACCCGATCGACGGCGCGCTGGCCGCGCTGCAGCGCGAGGCCCTGTGCGGGGACGGGGAGGTGGTTGCCCCGCGGGCGGCGGCCGGGCGCCGGTAACGGACGGTGGTACGCGGAGGCCGGGGGACCAGCGCTCGTCGCGGGGGGTACGGGCGCCCGTCCCCGTAACGGGGGTACGGGCGACCCGTGCCCGCAACGGGGGTACGGGCGACCCGTGCCCGTAACGGGGGTACGGGCGACCCGCGCCCGTGGGCCGGTGCCTCAGCCGCGCTCGCGGAGGTACGCCTCCAGCGCGGCGGCACCGGCCAGCATCGCCCGCCCACGGGCGGACAGCCGGCCGTGCCAGCCGGTCAGGGTGGCCTCCAGCGGTTCCAGTCCGCCGGCCGCCCGCACCTGCCCGATCAGCGGGGCGATCTGCTCCAGCAGGTACCCGCCCCGCCGGAGCTGGTGGACCAGCCGGGCGTCCCGTACGTCCGCGGCGTCGTAGACGCGGTACCCGGTCAGCCGGTCGCGGCGCGGGCGCACCAGGCCGGCCCGCTCCCACGTGCGCAGCGTCGCCGGCCGGAGTCCGAGCTCCGCCGCCAGCGTCCCGATGAAGGTGCCGCCGGCCGGGCCCGCCCCGCCGGACCCGCCGGGCGCGGTCGCCGTGGGCTGCTCCGCGGCCGGTCCCCCCGCGCCGGGCGCCAGGTCGCGGAGGGCGTCCTCGACGGCGCGCAGCGTCCGGCGGTCGGCGAGCAGCTGGGCGTGGCTCTCGTCGATGAGCCGGAACGCCTCGTCCGCGGCGCCCCGGTTCACGGCCCGCATCACCTCAGCCGCCGTCCGGTGCCCGTGCCCGGGAACGAGGGCGAGGAACGCGTCCAGAGCCCGGGCGTGCAGGGGCGTGTAACGGCGGTGGCCGCTGTCCGTCCGGCCGGCGGCGGGGAGGATGCCGTCCTCCTCGTAGTTCCTGACGGCCTGGGCGGACAGCCCGTGCGGGCGTGCCAGGTCGACCGGCCTCAGGTGCCCACCGGTTTGAAGGTTCGGTCCCATGCCGCCGAGGATATCCCCGCATTTCAAGGGGTGTTTCCGGCACCTGACGGACACAGGTTTCAACCGGAACTTCAACGATAGCGTTGAAGGCATGACGACCAGAAGCCAGTACACCGCCCGTCCCGTCGAGGCCGCCGCCGTCCTGCGCCTGCTGGACGGCAGGCGGCCCCGCGTGCTCGCCCTGGGCGAGCCCACCCACGGCGAGGAACTCCTCCTCGACGTGCGCAACGACCTCTTCCGGCAGCTCGTCGAGGAGGAGGGCTACCGCACGATCGCGATCGAGAGCGACTGCCTCGCGGGCCTCGCCGTGGACGACCACGTCACCACGGGTGCGGGCACCCTCGACGAGGTCGTGGCGCAGGGCATCAGCCACGGCTGGGGCGCCTCCCCGGCCAACCGCGAACTCGTGCGCTGGATGCGCGCCCACAACGAGGGCCGGCCCGCCTCCGAACAGGTGCGCTTCGCGGGCTTCGACGGCCCGCTCGAGATGACCGCCGCCGCCAGCCCCCGGCAGGCACTCACGGCGCTCCACGGACACCTCGCGGCCCATGTGGACGCCGACCTGCTGCCCTGTACCGCGGAAGCCCTCGACCGCCTGCTCGGAGCCGACGACCGGTGGACCGAACCCGCCGCGATGATGGATCCGGCCCGGTCGGTGGGCCGGACCGCCGAGGCCGGTGAACTGCGGCTGCTCGCAGACGACCTGGCGGCCCTGCTCGACGAGCGGACCCCGGAGCTGCTCGCGGCCACCTCGCGGGAGGCCTGGGACCGGGCCAGGCTGTACGCGCGCACCGCCACCGGCCTGCTGCGCTACCACCACTGGCTGGCCGACACCTCGACGGGCCGCCTGACCCGTCTGGTGGGCGTGCGGGACCAGATGATGGCCCGCAACCTCCTCGCCCTGGCCGAGCGCGGCCCGGTGCTCGTCCACGCCCACAACGCCCACCTCCAGCGCCCGCGGAGCACGATGCGGCTGGGCGGCACGCCGCTGGCGTGGTGGAGCGCGGGCGCACTGGTGAGCGCGCGGCTGGGGGAGGAGTACGCCTTCCTGGCCACCACGGTCGGCACGATCCGGCACCACGGCGTCGACACCCCGCCCCCGGACTCCCTGGAAGGGCTCCTGTACGGGCTCGGCGAGGACCGCTGCCTCGTCGACCCCGGCGCGCTGGCCGACGCCCTCGCGCAGAACCCGCCGGCCCCCCGGACCTCCCCCTGGTTCGGGTACTTCCCGATGGACCCGTCCCATCTCGCCGTGACCGACGGGGTGGTGTTCGTCAGGGACCTGCCGAAGACCTAGGCGGTGCCGGGATCCCGGCCGAGCCCTTTCGGGCCCGGCCGGGATCCCGCACCGCGGCGCCTCAGTGCCTCAGTGCCTCAGTGCCTCAGTGCGTCAGTGCGGCCTTCGCCGCCACGATGACCAGGCCCAGCAGCAGGTTCACCAGGGCGCACAGGGCGACCAGCCTCCGCGGGGCCCCGGCCCGCACGGCGCCCGCGGTGGCCCAGCCGACCTGACCCGCGATCGCGACGCCGAGAGCCAGCCACACCGAGCCCTGCTCGTCCAGCCCGAACAGGGGACTGATCAGCAGTGCCAGCGCCGGGGGCAGGGCCGCGTCGATGACCGGCCGCTCCCCGGCACCGACCCGGAGGACCTCCCTCCGGCTCAGCCGCTGCCGGGCCGCCAGGCTGGCCCCGAAGACGTGGGCGAAGACGTGCGCGGCCCAGAACACGAAGGCGGTCAGGAGCACCAGCAGCGCCAGGTTCGCCCGGGGAAAATCCCCGTACGTCCCGCCGCCGACCACCACCGAGGCGGCGAGCACGGAGCCGTAGACCGCCCCCGTGTAGTCGGCGTGCGTGTCGGGGGGCCGCCACCACCAGTGGTGGCGGTGGTGGCGGTGGTGGTGCCGGCCGGCCGGCGCGCCCTCGGCGGCGTCGGGTCCGTCGGTGCCGTCCGTCCGACGGTCGTCCACGCGATCGACCTCCCTCGGGTGGGCCACGGTCCGCCCCTCCGGGCGCGGCGGACGGAGCCCTCCACCCCATGGGACGACGCCTGACCGCCTCGCGCACCACCCGTACCGGGCGAGCGGGCGGGCCGCCGGACCGTCCCGTGTGGCGGGTGCCACGGGTGCGCACGATCATGAGAGGGATCCGGCTCACCCGGACGGGTCACCCCGTACGGGTGTCCCCTGAACCGTCGTCCGGTACGGCGGCCCGGGGGCCGGGCACGACGCCGACGTCGCCCACCTGGAGGGGTGCTGCCCGTGACTCCTTCCCGCCCCGACGGCCACGACCGTCTGCCGATCGAGCCGGTGCCCGTGTACGTGGGCCCGGCCCCCGGCTATCCGGCGCCCGGGTACACGACGCCGGTGCGCGTGCCGCCGGTGCTCCTGCCGCCCGTACCCGCCGACCCGCCGCACACCGCCCCCGTCCGCGACCGGCCCGGCAGCGGGAAGTCCGGGCACCCCGGCCGGGGTGCCCGGGCGGCGGGGCACGGCCGGGCCGCCCTGCGGGAACCGGTCGACGACCCGCTGCTGACGGCCAAGCTGACGGTCCCGGTCCACCCCGGCGGCCTGGTGTCCCGCCAGCGCCTCCACGACGCACTCACCGAGGGCACCCGCGGGCCCCTGACGGTGGTCACCGGCCCCGCGGGCGCGGGCAAGACGGCGCTGGCCGCGTCGTGGGCCCTCTCGGCGGAGCCGCCGGGACCGGTCGCCTGGGTCTCCCTCGACGCCTGCGACCGCCCCGGCACGCTCTGGGCGTACGTCCTCGGGGCCCTCCGGCGCGCCGGAGTCGCACTCCGCCCCGACATCGTCGGGCCCCTCAGTGCCGACGGCGTCGACCACTCGCTCCTCGTACGTCTCGCGGCCTCCTTCGACGGGCAGCCCGCGCCCGCGGTCCTGGTCCTGGACGGCGTGGACCGGCCGGCCGTCCCCGACCTGGCCGAGGGACTCCGCTTCCTCGTCGAGCACAGCGGCCCGGACCTGCGCCTGGTCCTGCTCGGCCGGGGGGCCCCGCCGCTGCCGCTGGCCCGCTACCGCGCCGAACGGCGCGTCCACGAGATACCCGGCCGCGACCTCGCCTTCACCCCGGCCGAGGCGGTGGAACTCCTCGCCGGGCAGCGGGCGGGGCGCGGCGGCGGGGAGGACAGCGGAGGGTCCCGGAAGCGGGGCCGGAAGGCATCGGCCGATCGGGAGACCGCGACCGCCCTCGTACGCCGTACGGAAGGGTGGGCGGCCGGGCTGCGGCTGTGCGCCCTGGCCATGGGCGAGTACGGCGACCCGGCCGCGTTCACCGGCTCGCACCGACCCGCCGAGCACGCCGTGGCCGACTACCTGCTGGCCGAGGTGTTCGACCCCCAGCCGGCACCGACGCGCGAACTGCTCCTGTGCACGGGCATCCTCGGCCAGGTCCACCCCGACCTGGCCGACGTCCTGACCCACCGCCGGGACGCCGCCCGCGTGCTGGAGGCGCTGGCACGCGCCCACGCCTTCGTCGAGCCCGTCGGCGACACCGGCTGGTACCGGTTCCACCCCCTCTTCGCGGGCGTGCTGCGCACCCGGCTGCGCGGCAGCCGCCCCGATGCCCTGCCCGGCCTGTACCGGCGGGCGGCGCGCTGGCTGGCCGGGGGCGGGCGGGTGACCGAGGCGCTGGAGCACGCGGCAGCGGCGGGGGACTGGCCGGCCGCGGCTTCCCTGGCGGTCCGCGGCCTGCTGGTGGGCCACCTGCTGGAGGGCGACGGCACCGGCATCCCCGTGGACCTCTTCGCCGGGATGCCGCCCGGCACCGAGGGCACGGCACCCGCGCTCGTGGCGGCCGCCCGCAGCCTCGGGGCGGGGGACCCGGCCGAGTGCCGGGCCTGGCTGGACCGTGCCGAGGACCGGATGCGCCGCGCGGAGGACCGGCCCGGCAGCCCGGCGGAGGCGGAGCCTGCCGAACGCCTCACGCTCACGCTGCTGCGCCTGCTGTCCGTCCCGCACGGGGACCCCCCGGCCGGCCCCGCCACCGGCCCCGCCACCGTGCCGGACGCCGACCTCGCCGCCGGGCTCGTCCCCGGATGGGACGCCGGGCTCGTGGCCGCCCCGGCCGCCGGGCCCCCGGCCCGGCCTGCCGCCGGGCACGCAGCTGGCCTCGGCGCTGTGCCGGACGCCGACCATGCCGCCGGTCTCGTCCCCGGATCGGACGCCGAGCTCGTTGCCGTCCCGGCCTGCGGGCCCCCTGCTGCCCTTGGTGTCGGGCCGGCCGCCGTACCCGCTGTCGATCCTGCCGCCGTGCTGGACGCCGGACTCGTCGCCGTCCCGGCCGGCGGGCCCACCCCCGTGCCCACCGCCGTGTTCGCCCCCTGGCCGGGGGCCTGGCCGGACACAGGGCCGGACCCCGGGGAAGGCCCGTACGGGATGCCGCCGGAGGCCCTCGCGGACCACCCCGAGATCCGGGCCCTCTTCGCCTACGGGACCGCCCGCGCCCAGTTCTGGGCCGACGGGCCGCAGGCCGCCCGCCCCGCTCTGGAGGAGGCGGTACGGGCCTGCGCGCCCGGTGCCGCCCACGGCGTCCGGCACCGGGCCCTGGGCCTGCTCGCCCTCGCCGAGGCCGCCGCGGGCGCACTGACCGCGGCGCGGGAACACGCCACCGCGTCGGTCGCCTCGGCCGCCGACGTGCCGCAGGCCCGCCGCTCGGCCGCCGGGCACCTGGCCCTGGCGACCGTGGCCGTGGAGCGCGCCCAGCTCCGGGCGGCGGAGGGACACCTCGCCGAGGCCGACGCACTCCCCGACACCCGCACGGACCCCCTGCTCGCAGCGGAACGCGCCCTACTGGCCTCGGCGGTGGACGTGGCCAAGGCCCGCTGGCGCGCCGCAGCCGCCGCCCTCGAAACCCCGTGCCCGAACGCCCCGCGCTGGCTGACGGAACGCCGACGGCTGGCCCGCGCGAGCCTCGCCCTGGCCCAGGGCGACCCGGCTTCGGCCCTGGCCACCCTCGATGCCGGCGTGCCGGATCCCGCTGTCCAAGGTGGCTGGACTCCCACCGCGCACGTCCCGGGTATCGCGGCCGCTGTGGCCCGCTCCCATGGCATCCCGGCCGGTTCTGAAGCTGCGGTGCCGGATCCCGCTGTCCAGGGTGGCTGGACCCCCACCGCCCACGTCCCGGGCGTCCCGGCGGCTGTGGCCCGCACCCAGGGCGCCCCGGCTGCTGCCGAGGCCTCCGCGCCGCGCTCCGCGCTCCAGGGCGGCTCGGGCCTGAACGCGCACGCCCAAGGTGTCCCGGAGGCTGTGGCCCGCGCCCAAGGCCTCCCGCCCGCTGCCGATGCTGCTGCTCCGCATTCCGCCGTTCCGTGCGGCCCGGCCGCCACAACAACCTGCGCCGAGGGCACCCGCCCCGCTTCCGACGCCGCTGCTTCAAGCTCCGCGGTCCAGGGTGGCTCGGGCCTGATCGGGCAGGCCTCGGGCCCCCCGGCGACTGCGGCCGGCACCCAGGGCGTCCCGGATGCTTCCGGCGCCGCTGCTCTGGACCCCGCGGTCCAGGGGCGCTCGGACCCCACCGCGCACGCCCCGGGAGTCCCGGCAGGTGTGGCCCGCGCCCAGGGCGTCCCGGATGCTTCCGACGTCGCTACTTGGGGCTTCGCGGTCCAGGGTGGCTCGGGCCTGATCGACGCCTCCGGGGTCCCGGCGGCTGGGGGTGGCACGCAGGGCGTCCCGCTCGCCGCCCACGCCCCTGCTTCGGGATCCGCGCTCCAGGGTGGCTCGGGCCCCACCGAGGACGCCCCAGGAATTCCGGCGGTTCTGGCCCGCGCCCAGGGCCTCCCGCCCGCATCCGACACCCCCGCTCCGGATTCCGCTGTTCAGCGAGGCCCAGCGGCCACCACAACTCGCGCCCAGGACGGTCGACCCGCTGCCGACAGCGTTGCTCCGGGCTCCGCGGTCCAGGGTGGCTCGGCCCTGACCGTGCACGCCGCGGGCGTGCCGGCCGTCGTCGCCCACGCGCAGGGCGCCCTGGGCGCTTTCGGCACTGGTGCGCCGGACTGGGCTGGACAGGGCGGCTCGGCCCCCACCGAGCACGCCTCGGGCGTCCCGGCCGCTGTCGCCCGTGCCCACAGCGCCCCGTCGGCGTTCGACGCCGCTGCTCCCCACTCCGCAGTCGGAGGCGGCCCGGTCCCCACCACCCCCACCGAGGGCGGCCAAGCTCCCTCTGCCCACGCCGAAGGGCCCCCGCCTCTCACCCCTCAGGTTCCTGGCGGACCGGGGGCCTACACCGGTGCCCGGGGCGGCCCCGTCGCCATGGCCCGGGCCCAGGCTTACCTGGACGCCGGGCACCCGGCCCTGGCGCGCCCGCTGCTGGCCGGACTCGACGAGGACGGCCCGGACCGGGTGCGCGTACTGCTCCTGCGCGCCCGTGCGGCGCTCCTGACCGACGACCCCGCCACGGCGTACGACCTCCTGCTCCACGCCGTCGAAGCCGCCCGCCCGGAAGGCCTGGTCCGCCCCTTCAAGGAAGCGGGCTCCTGGGCCCAACACCTCCTGACCCACCCCCCGACCCACCCGGCCCGGCAGCCGGCCGCCGGCTCACCCGGTGTACACCCGCCGCCCGCAGGCCGGCGGCCAGCCGTCGCCGAGCCGTCGGCTGTGCCGCCGTCAGCCGAGGGCGCCTGGGCTGCCCGGCCGCCCGGCGAGCCACCGGCCTCGGCGCTGCCCGTTGAGGAGTCGTGGGCTGCCCAGCCGCCGCCCGCCCCACCGTCGGCTTCCCAACCGCCTCCCGCCGAGCCGTCCGCCGCGGCGCCGTCCACCGAGCAGCCGTGGGCTCCCCCATCGTCCCCTGCCGTCCCTTCGGCCGAGCAGCCGCCGGCCACCCAGCCGTCGGCCGCCATGCCGTCCGACGGACAGGGGGCCGCGGCCGAGCGGGCCGCCGCTCAGCGGGTCACCGCCATGCCGACGGCATCTCAGCAGCCACCCGCACAGCCGGCACCCGCCGATGAGCCGGGAGCACACCAGTGGCCGCACACCCGGCCCCCGGCCTCGCAGCCGCCGCACACCCGGCCCCCGGCCTCGCAGCCGCCGCACACCCGGCCCCCGGCCTCGCAGCCGCCGCCCGCCCGACTCTCCGGTGCCGAGCCTCTGTACGCCGAGCCGCCCGCGGACCATCGGTCCATCGCCGGGCACCAGGTCGCGGTGCCGTCCGTCGAGGAGCCGGGGGCGCTCCAGTCGCCGCCCGCCCACGAGCCATCCTCCCGGCCCCCTGACGGCCGGTGGTCCGCTGTCCAGCAGCCCACCGCCGGGCCGTCGGCCGCGCAACAAACGCCCGCCGCCCAGGAGCCGGCCGCGGCGCCGTCCGCCGAGCAGTTGAGCGCACCCCAGCCGTCGCTCGCCCAACCGTCGGCCGAGCCGCCTTCGGCTTGGCGGCCGCCGGCCGACACGCTGTCCGACGGCGCGCCTTCCGCTGCCCAGCAGCCCTCGGACGCGCGGAACGTCGAGGAGTCGTTGGCCGCGGAGGGGCCGGCAGCCCAGCCCTCGGTTTCCCAGCAGGCGTCCGCCGTGCCGGCCGCCGTCGAGCCGTCTGCCGGCCAGTGGTCCGGCGAGCAGCCGGGGACTTCCCGACTGCCGCTCGCCCCGGCGTCGGCCGAGGAGCTGCGGGCCGCCCAGCCAGCGGCCGGTGAGCCGACCGCCGCAAGCCGCGGTTCCGGCGCACAGCCGTCGGCCGGTGAACCGTCCGCCGCCTTGCCCGCGGCCGATGGGCCGGCGGCAGAACACCCGCTCTGGGGGTCCGGGCTGCCCGCGGCCCAGGACTGGACCTCTTGGCCGGACGCCGAGTCGTCCGCTGCCCAGCGGGCCCCCGCCACCCCGTCCGCCCAGCGGGCCCCCGCCGACCCGTCCGCCCAGCCGCCCGCGGCCCAGCCGTCCGTCCAGCCGCCCGCCGCCCAGCCGCCCGCCGCCCAGCCGTCCCCCGTCGACCCGTCCGTCCAGCCCCCCGCCGTCCAGCCCCCCGCCGTCCAGCCCCCCGCCTTCGAGCCGCCCGCCGCCCAGCCCCCGTCGGCGTCCGGTGCCGCACCGGGGGAGACCGGCGGCCGGCCGGCCGGGGGACCGTTGGCCGGCGGGCTCGTGGGCGGTGCTCGGGCCTTCGCCGACCGGACCTCGTCGTCCCCTGCGCCCCCCACCCGCCCTTCGCCCGCCTCCGGCGAGGCGGCGGCGCGCCGCGGTGGACGGCCCGCGCGGGGGCCGGGGGCCGCGGGACGGGCGGCCCCGGCATCCTCCGGGCGGCGCCGGCCCGCAGCCGGGCAGCCGGGGGGACCCGCCCCGGTGGCCGGCAACGGCGGCGGGCCCGGGGCCCGCAGCGGCAGCGCACCCGTGTGGCCCGTGCTCGTCGAGGAGCTGAGTGCGCGCGAGCGGCAGGTGCTCGCACAGGTCGCCCGGCTGATGTCGACGGACGAGATCGCCGCCGAACTCGGCCTCTCCGTCAACACCGTGAAGACGCACCTCCGCAGCATCTTCCACAAGCTCGGCGTCTCGCGCCGCCGCGACGCGGTGGAGCGTGCCAGGGAGCTCCGGATCCTCTGAGCGGCCGCGCGGGGCGCAAGGCACCGGTCCTGGCTCACTCCTGGCGGGTGAGGCAGTGCCACGGGCACCGCGCACACACTGGTTTCCCGAACCGTTCCGCCCACCGGGAAACCACCGGCCGGGCGGACCGGCGGGGCGTACCGGTCGCCCCGCGGGGAGGAGGCGCCACCGTGGTCACGACGTCGCACCGCACGCCCCACTGGCCGACGCCCGACGAGCGGGCCGCCGCGGGCAAGGCCGCCCGCGCCCGCGTCCGCCGCGCGGACCAGGGGGGCCACGAGCCAGCCCCCGACCGCCCCGACCCCGTCGCCACCCTGGAGGCCCAGGCCGCCTCCCGCGTCCCGGACCTGGTCCCCATCCGGTACGGCCGGATGCTGGAATCCCCGTTCCGCTTCTACCGCGGCGCGGCGGCGGTCATGGCCGCCGACCTGGGCCGGGCGCCCCACACCGGCCTCACCACCCAGCTGTGCGGCGACGCCCACGCCCTGAACTTCGGCGTCTTCGCCTCCCCGGAGCGGAACCTCGTCTTCGACATCAACGACTTCGACGAGACCTGCCCGGGCCCCTTCGAGTGGGACGTGAAGCGCCTGGCCGCCGGCTTCTCCGTGGCAGGCCGCGACAACGGCTACGACGAGGTGGACCGCAGGTCCGTCGTCCGCGAGGCCGTCCGCTCGTACCGCGAACGGATGCGCGCCTTCGGCGGCATGAGGGTCCTCGACATCTGGTACGCCCGCGACGACGCCGACGACCTGCGCGCGCTGGTGGCCGAGGAGGGCGGCCGGAAGATGCGCCGCCGCACCGACGAGGCGCTGACCAAGGCCCGCGGCAAGGACCACCTGCGGGCGTTCGCCAAGCTGACCCGCGTCGTCGACGGCGAACGCCGCTTCGTTGCCGACCCGCCCCTGGTCACCCCCCTCCGCGACCTGCTGTCCGACACCGGCGACAGCGATCCCGCGCCGGCCCTCCGCGCCCTCCTCACCGAGTACGGCGGCACGCTGAGCGCCGAACGCCGCGAGCTGCTCGGCCGGTTCCGCCTGGTCGACATCGCCCGCAAGGTCGTCGGCGTCGGCAGCGTCGGCACCCGCTGCTGGATCCTGCTCATGCTCGGCCGGGACGACGAGGACCCGCTGATCCTCCAGGCGAAGGAAGCGGGCGAGTCCGTCCTCGCCCCCTACGCCGGCCCGGTCCCCCAGGACAACCAGGGGCAGCGAGTCGTCGAGGGCCAGCGGCTCATGCAGGCGTCCGGCGACATCTTCCTCGGCTGGGACCGGGTCACCGGCATCGACGGCCGCCGCCGCGACTTCTACGTGCGCCAGCTCCACGACTGGAAGGGCGGCCCCAACACCGACGTCATGGTGCCCGCCGGCATGCGGCTGTTCGCCCGGGTCTGCGGGGCCGCCCTGGCCCGCGCCCACGCCCGGGCGGGCGACCCCGTCGCCATCGCCGCGTACCTGGGCTCCGCCGACACCTTCGACCGGGCCCTGGCCGACTACGCCGAGGCGTACGCCGAGCAGAACCAGCGCGACTACGAGGCGCTCGCCGCCGCGGTCGCCGACGGGCGCGTCACGGCCGCCCCGGACCCCGCCGCCGCGCGGTCCTGAGATCACCCGCGCCGGGTGATGCGGGAAACGGCCCCGCGGGCGAAAGTCGGAGCCGCACCATCCGCTAGGACAGGAGACTGCGATGGACCGCTACGTGCCGCTGGCCTACGACTACCCGCTGCTGGGTGCCTTCTGGACCACGATGTGGATCTTCCTATGGGTCCTGTGGTTCTTCCTGTTGTTCCGCATCATCGGCGACATCTTCAGCGACCACGAGCTCGGTGGCTGGGGCAAGGCCGGATGGATCATCTTCGTGATCGTCCTGCCCTTCCTGGGCGTCTTCGTGTACATCTGCGCCCGCGGCAAGAGCATGGGTGAGCGCTCGGTCGCCCAGATGCAGGCGCAGCAGGAGCAGATGGACTCCTACATACGCGAGACCGCGGGCACCAAGGGCAGCAGCACCGCGGAGCAGCTCGCCAAGCTGTCCGAGATCAAGGCGCGCGGAGACCTCTCCGAGGCCGAGTTCCAGGCGGCCAAGGAGAAGCTCCTCCGCTGAACCACCGCCTCCGAGACCACCGCATCCGAAGCACCACCGCGGCGGCGACCCGGACCACCGTCGCCGCCGACGCCACCGGGACGCAGCAGGTGGCGTGGGCGGGCCCCCCCCCCGCCCCCCCCCCCCCCCCGGGCCCGGGGGGCGCCCCCCCCCCCGCCGGGGCCCCCCCCCCCCCCCCCCCCCCCGGGCCCCCCCCCCCCCGGGGGGCGGGTGGGGGGGGGGGGGGGGCCCCCCCGCCCCCCCCCCCCACCCCCGCGTGCACGGGGGCGCGCCACCCCCCAGGACGGGACCCACCGGACATGCGCCGCCCGAGGACACGCCACCTCAGGACGTGACGCCCCGGGCCGCGCCCCCCCATGACCGACCGCCCGCCCTCCGGGGTCGAGCGGTGCTCGAGCGCGTTCCGGCAGGGTGGGACGGCAGTACGTCACGCCGTGTCTCCCGGGAAGCAGCACATGTCCGCGCCGTTATCCGCAGCCGCGCCGCCCGCGGCCCCCGTACCGGCCCGGCCGGGGGCCCTCGTCCGGCGCCCCGGGACGGCGCCCCGCGTCCGCCGGCCGCGTCCCGGCCCCGCGCTCGCGGTCATCGCCGGCGCCAATGCCACGATCCACCTCGACGACCCGCTGATGAACGTCGCCCTGCCCGGCATCCGGGCCGAGCTGCACCTGACGGCCCTCTCGGCCTCCTGGGTCGTCGGCGCCTACCTGCTGGCCTTCGGCGGGCTGCTGCTGCTCGGCGGCCGGGCCGGCGAGGTCCTCGGCCGGCGCCGCGTCTTCGTGTCCGGCCTGGCCGTCTTCACCCTCGCCGGCACGCTGCGGGCGCTCGCGCCCAACGGCGAGCTGCTGATCGCCGTACGGGCCGCCGAAGGGGCCGGCGCCGCCCTGGTCGCGGCCAACGGCTTCGTTCTGATGCTGGAGGCCTTCCCCCCGGGGCCGGCCCGCACGAGGGCGATCGCCGTCTGCACGGCCGTGGGCGCGGCCTCGACCGCCGGCGGCCTGCTGCTGGCCGGCGCCCTCACGTCCGTCGGCTCGTGGCGCTGGGTCGTGCTGCTGAACGTGCCGCTCGGGCTGGTCCTGGCGCTGCTCGCCCCCCGGGTGCTGGCCGAGTCCGTCCGGATTCCGGGCCGCTTCGACGCCGCCGGTGCCGTGCTGTCCGCCCTGGGCGCGGCCTCCCTGGTGTACGGGCTGTCGCAGGCGGCCGAACGCCCCTGGTCCAGCCTCCAGGTGGCCGGCCCGCTGGCGTCCGGCGCCGCGCTGCTGGCGCTGTTCGTCGGGGTGCAGCGGCACACGGCGCAGCCGATCGTACGGCTCGGCGTGTTCCGCGACCGGAACCGGGCGCTGGCGTACGCGAGCATGCTGGCCGTGCCCGGCGCGGTGATCGGCGCCTACTTCTTCCTGAGCCAGTTCTTCCAGCAGGACCGCGGCTGGTCGCCGCTGGCGGCCGCGCTCGCGCTGCTGCCGGTGCCGCTGACCACGGCCGCGCTGGTCGGCTTCGCGGTGCGGGAGGAGCGGGCCCTGGGCGCCAAGCGGGTGATGGCCATCGGCGCCGCGGCCCTGCTCCTGGAGAACCTGTGGCTGACGCGGCTGGGGCCCGAGGACCCGTACGCGACCGCCGTGCTGCCCGCCCTCGTCCTGCTCGGCGCCGGCCTGGCCTTCTGCGCCGTCCCCGCGACCGTCCTGGCCACCTCCGGGCTGAAGGCGGAGGAGACCGGATCCACCGGCAGCCTGCTCAACGCCTGCCAGGCCGTGGGCGGTTCGCTGTGCGTCGCGCTGCTGGTCACCGCGTCCTCCGGGTACGGGAGCCTCCCCGAGGCCATGTCCGCCGGCTTCGCCGCCGCGGCCGCCTGCGGGGCGGCCGTGCTGGCCCTCGCCCTCGCGCTGCGCCCCCGCCCCCGCCCGTAGGGCGACGGTGACGAGAACACCGTGCGGCCGGTGCCCTTCCCCGCGGGGCACCGACCGCACGGTGCGCCGCTACGCGACGGCGTGCGCCCAGCCGCCGCAGGTCTCCCAGTACACGACGTTGGAGCTGCCGTCGCCGAGGCAGGCCCGGAAGTCGAAGCCGTAGCCCTCGGGCAGGTCGCCGTAGGAGCGGTCGGTGCACTTGCCCGCGCCCGCCGTGTGCCACTTGTACTGCCAGCGGCCGTTCACGTAGGCCTCGGCGACGACCGACTTGCCGTCCGAGGCGTTGTCGCAGACGACCAGCTTGTCGCCGCTGGCGTACCAGGTGGCGGTGCCGGCGCCGCCCACGCTGCCGGCGGCCCCGGCCGAGGGTGCCATCAGCACCACGGCCGCGGCGGCTGTGCCGGTCACGGCCAGGGCGTTGCGCAGCCGGCGGGCGGTGGACGACGTACCGGCGGTGCGGGAAGTACGGAACATGGGCCGGTGACTCCTTCGCGGACCCGGCGCCCCGGTGGCGCCTCGTGGGACGGGATCATTCCGGGGTGCCCGGACCGCGGTATTGGAAGAATGCGCAGCCCGGCGGCGACGGTTGGCCGGGAGCCTCACGACCGGCCGTGGCCAGGCCCCCACGCGGACCGCCCCCACGCGGACCGCCCCCGCTCACGGCAGCCGCCGCCGGCCCCGCGGCCGGGCCGGCGCGTGCTCCGGCGCCGGCGCGCTCGTGACCGTTCCGGTGCCGCGGTCGGACACCGGGGGACCCGACGGCGGGAGGGAGCCGCCGGCGGCCCGGGCCGCGAAGAACTCCCGGGGCGTGGCCCCCGTCATCCGCCGGAAGTCCAGGTGCAGGTGGGACTGGTCGCAGTAGCCGCTCTCCGCGGCGGCGACGGCCGTGGACGAACCGTCCGCGAGCAGCCGGAGGGCGCGCCCCAGCCGGAACATCCGCCCGATCGACTTCGGCGTCAGCCCCGCCTGTTCCTTGAGCCGGTTCTCCAGCTGCCGGACGCTCCACCCCGTACGGGCCGCGAGCTCGGCCACCGGGAGCCGCCCGCCGCTGCGGGCCAGCTGCCGCCACGCCCAGGCCACCCGGGGCTCGGGGACCGGTCCCGTCGCCAGCCAGCGCGTCAGCGCACGGTCCACCAGCATGAACCGGCTGGTCCAGTCGTGCTGTTCGGCCAGGGCCTCGGCCAGGCGGTCGGCGCGTGCCCCGAGCAGCTCGGCCGCGGGGAGGTGCCGGTCGGCGAGGGCGTGCAGGGGCACGCCGAACAGCCGGTACGCGGTCCAGGGCGCCAGCAGCACCTCCACCGCGGCGACCCGGCCGTCGTGTTCCCCGACGACGGGACCGGTCTGGAGCCCGGCCACCGCGGAGACGAGCCGCACGCCGGACGGGGCCGCGCCGGGCTGCCGCGGGGCCCCGACGAGCCGCAGGGGCGAGCCGAAGCCGACGACCAGGCTGACCCACGGGACGGGTATCTCCAGCCGGCGGCGGGGCTGTCCCGTCCCGAACCGCACCCCACGGTAGAGCCGTACTCCGGGCCGGAGCGCGGGGTGCGGCCGGGCGGCTGCGACGTCCCAGGTGCCCTCGGGGCAGGCGGCGTACTGGAGGACGGATCCGGACATGGCTCTCCAACCGTGGGGGGAGGGGCCGAAGATCGCCCCGCTGCGGTGTCGGCCATGGTGAGCGGCCCAGCCGCCCGGGTCAGCGCGAAATCCGGTCAACGTACGGAAGCCGCGGCTCCGGGACCGGCCGCCGACGGCGGGAACGATCGGGGCCGCGCATCCGTCCTCATGGGTGAGCAACGCTGCCGTTGCCTTGGCGCGACCGGGGAGAGGGAGCCGTGGAACCGAGGGACGTTTCGACGCTGGAGACCGCGCTGCCGGACGGGCGGCGGCTGGTCCTGTCCTTGCCCCCGACGGACGCGGCGTGGGCCGCGGACGGGGTCCGGGGGCTGCGCGCCGTGCCGGCGACGCACGAGGGCCGTGGGGACGAGCCCGCCCCGCTGCCCGACGTCGAGCAGGCCCAGATGCTGAGGATCGCCCTGCTGGGTATCGGAGCCTGATCCCTGCCCCCCCGGCCTGGAGGCCGCACGAACCGGCGGATAATCTCGCACGGTTGTACGGAATCGGGGGGTCTGATGGCGGGCAGGGCGATGCCGGGCGTGGCGCCGGCGCTGGCGGTGTGCGTGGTGCTGGCGGGCTGTGCGCCGGACGGGAGCGAGGGTGCCGAGGAGCGGACCGGGGCCCCTCCGGCGGCCTCGGCGCCGTCCGCGGGGCAGCCGCGTGCCACGGGCACTCCGAAGGCCGCCGGCAGCGCCCCGGGGAAGGCCACCGGCCAGGCGGCCGCGAAGGGCGGCACCCTCGGTGCCGCCGGTTCCGCGTGCGTGCTGCCCGTGACCTTCGATTTCGCGGCCTCCTGGGAGCCCGACGCCATCGAGCCGGCCCCTGCCGACTCGGTGCTCGGGGACCTCACCCAGGGCCCGTACACCGCCGTCTGCGAGATCGACGCCAAGCCCGCCGGTGCCATCGGGTTCCTGCGGGTCTACACCGGGGACGCCGGTGCCGGCTCCCCGCGCCGGGCGCTGGAGGCCTTCGTCGCGGGGGACCGGAACGCCCACGGGGCCACGTACACCGAGACCGCCGCGGGCGGCCTGCCCGTCGCCGAGGTGACGTACACCGTCACCAGCGAACTCCTCGGCGAGTCCAAGCAGGAGAGCGCGCTCGCCGTCACCACCCCGCGCGGCGCGGTGGTCCTCCACGTCGGAGGGCTGGACACGGCCGAGCACCGGCGGATGCTCCCGGCGTACGAACTCGCCCGGCGCAGCATCCGGCCGGGCGGTGGCACCCGCTGACACGGGAGCGCCGCCGACCGCCCGGGACTCAGCCGTGAGCCGCCCGGCACCCAGCCCCTGAGCCGCCCGGCACTCAGCCCTGGGCCGGCGGCCCCACCGGGGTCAGCACCACGAAGTCCGCGCCCGCCGGGTCGACGCAGACGGCCAGCCGGCCCACGCCCTCCGCGTCCTCCGGGCCCATCTGGACGGTGCCGCCCTGCTCCCTGACCGTGGCGACCGCGGCGTCGCAGTCGGCGACCGCGAAGACGGGGTGCCAGTACGGCTTGCCGTCCGCCAGCGTCAGGTGTTCCTTGGGCATCTCCATGAGGCCGCCCTGCATCCGCTCCTCGGGCAGCCCGGCCGGGGTGATCAGGGAGTACGTGCCCCCGCCGCCCGGCAGGCCCATGTCGCCGTACGTCCAGCCGAAGACGCTGCCGTAGAACTCCTTGGCGGCCGCGGCGTCGGTGGTGTACAGCTCCGTCCAGGAGAGCGAGCCCGGCTCGTCCACCAGCTCGATGCCGGTGTCCGAGCCCGGCTGCCAGGCGGCGAACTGGCCGCCCTGGGGGTCGGTGTACTGGGCCATCCGGCCCCACTCGCCGAGGTCCCGCGGTGCCACCCGCACGGTGCCGCCGCCCTGCTCGACCGCGCGGGTCGTGGCGTCCGCGTCGGCGACCGAGTAGTAGATCATCCAGGCGGAGCGCGCCCCCTCCTCGGTGAGCTTCCCGAGCCCGGCGACGATCTTCCCGTCCTTCCGGAACATCCCGCCTTCCATGCCCTCGTCCCCGGCGCCCTCCTCACCCGTGTCCATGGGCTCGTACTCCCAGCCCAGCACGGCGCCGTAGAACGCGGCCGCGGCGGGCACGTCGGGCGCGCCGAGGTCGATCCAGCAGGGGGAACCGGGGACGAAATCGGTAGTGATCACGGGGTCTTCCCTTCCACGTGTCCGGTACCGCCCCAGCGTGACACCGGCCACTGACAGCCGCCCCCGGACGCGCCCGCAGCACCGCCCCGGACGTGCCCGCCCCACCGGACGTCCCCCTCACGGGGCCGCCGCTCGGTCCCCGGTCAGCGCCGGGCCGGTCCGCCGGGCCAGGGCGTTGCTCCCGATGGAGTTGTGCACGCTGAAGTTCACCGCGTCCGGGCCGTACCGGTCGTCGGACCACTCGACCGGCCGCCCCTCCCGCGTGGTGGCCATCCGCGGCACCCGCAGCAGCGGGCTCGTGCGCCGTACGTCCAGGAGTCCGGCGTCCCGGGCGCCACCGTGTCGATGAGGTGCTCGCCGTACGCAAACACCAGCCCCGTGTCGCCGCCGCGGTGCGCCCGTGCTTCTGGACGCCGACGTCGACGCCGCGGGCCTCGACACCGCCGTGCGCGCCGCGCCCGAACTCGCCGCGGCGCTCGGGTGGTTCCACCACGCGGCCGGCGAGAACCTCGCGGTCCTCAGCCGTCACCCGACCGCCGCCACCCTGGGCGACCCCGGCGTCGGCTTCTACGGAGCGGCCGGCGCCCGCATCCGGCTCGACGAGCACCCCGACGGCACCCCCCACGAGCTGGTGCCGTGGACGGCCCACCTCGACCACGCGCCCCACGGGTCTACGACGCCTGCTTCGACGGCCTCCCCGAGGCGGAACTGGTCCGGCGCGAGGAGGAGTCGGGCCGGGTCCACCGGATCGGCGAGGTCCTCGCAGCCATGGCCCCCGACCTCGCCCGGGCCGACGACACCCCGGTCCTCCTCACCGGCGACTTCAACGCCCCCTCACACCTGGACCGGACCGCCGGCGCGACCGCGCGGCACGGCGGCCGGGGTCCGGTGGACCGGCCCGTCTCCCGCGCCGTCGAGCGGGCCGGCCTCCGCGACTCGTACCGGGAGGCCCACCCCGACCCGGTGACGGCCCCGGGCACCACCTGGTCGCCCGCCCACCCGCAGTACGAGGACGGCAGCGGCCGCCCCGAACCGCAGGACGGCATCGACTACGTGCTGCACGCGGGCGCCCGCGTCCCCGTCCTGGACTCCACCACCCTGGCCACCGGCCGCAACACCCCCTGGCCGGACGTGGCGGCCAACGACTGGCCTCCGACCACGCGGCGGTGGTCACGACCTACCACCTCACCTGGCCGCGTCAGGCCGGCCCGGGCGGCCCGGCCCACCCGGGCTCAGGACGGGAGGCCCTGACGCCGCCCTACAGCCGTTCCTCCATGCGGATCGCGTCCTCGAGGTCCTCGTGGGCCTCGCCCGGGCGGCCCTCCTGCTGCTCCAGCAGGGCCGCCGCGATGGCGTCGAGTTTGCGCTGGATGGCGTGCTCGGCGCGGCGCTCGCTGTTCTTGAGCAGGGCCAGCAGCAACAGCGACACCGCGCCGATCGCGTCCCCGACCAGGTGCTGCCACCCGATCGCCAGCCCCAGCACGTGCACGACCAGGAACGCCGTCACCAGAACCAGGCACAGCCCGGAGAACAGCGCCGAGCTGGTGAAGTTCGAGGCATGCTCGGCGAGTCGCGCGAACCGCCCGCCGACCCCGTCACCGGACTGCTCGGCCGGATGCTGAAGAACCATGCCCGGCGCCTGCCCCCGATCTCCCGGACCACACCCCACCCTCCGGGCCCCGGCCCGCGCCGGCGCGCCCTCCCACCCCCGGGGTCACGGGCCCCCGTCCACGCCGGCGCCCGGCAGGAGCGGCGGGTACGGGTGCCGCGATCGCAGTGCGGCGCGCCCCCGCCCCCGGACTGCCGCCGACCGGACCCATGGGAGACCGCTTTCGGGTGACGCGGCAGCCCGGCGCCGTCGGAGCGGCGGCCCGCGGACCGGATCATCGCTGGCGGCCGGTCACGACCCGGTCACGCAGGGCGGCCGGACCGGGCCGCCCCACGTTCCGCCCTCCGGCCGGCGCCCGCGTCCGCCACCGGCCGCAGCCGGGAGACCACGTGCACATCCTGCTCGTCGCCAGTGCCTTCAACAGCCTCACCCAGCGGGTCCACGCCGAACTCCGCGACCGCGGGCACCGGGTGGCCGTCGAGCTGGCCCTGCCGGGTACGGACCTCACCGCGGCCGTCGACCGCCACGACCCCGACCTGGTGCTCGCCCCGATGCTGCGCACCGCACTGCCCGAGGCGGTCTGGTCCGCCCGCACCTGCCTGATCGTGCACCCCGGGCCGCCCGGCGACCGGGGCCCCTCCTCCCTCGACCACGCCCTCCACGACGGCGTCGCAGCCTGGGGCGTCACCGTGCTCCAGGCGAACGCCGAGATGGACGCCGGCGACGTGTGGGCCGCCGCCTCCTGCCCCCTCCCGCCCCTCGGCAAGAGCGACCTCTACCGCGGCGAGGTCGCCGACGCCGCCCTGGAGGCGGTGCTGCTGGCCGTGGCACGGTTCGCCTCCGGCACCCACGTACCGGAGCCCCAGACCACCGGCCGGGTCCGTCCGCCCGTACGCCAGGAAGACCGCCGCATCGACTGGCACGCGGACCCCACCGAGCTGGTCCTGCGCCGCCTGCGGGCCGCCGACTCCCGGCCCGGCGTCCTCGACGAACTCCTGGGCGCCCCCTGGTACCTGCACGGCGGCCACCCCGAGGACGGCCTGCGCGGCCGCCCCGGCACCCTCCTCGCCACCCGCAACGGCGCCGTCTGCCGGGCCACCGCCGACGGCGCGGTGTGGATCCCGGAACTCCGGGCCCCCCGCACCCCCGGCGCGCCCGCCCCGGTCAAGCTGCCCGCCACCCTCGCCCTCGGCCCCCTGCTGCCCCCGCTCCCCGAACTCCCCGCCCCCGTCGACGCCGGCGCGACCGGAGCCCCCCGCACCTGGACCGACATCACCTACCGCGAAGAGGGCGCCACCGGCTTCCTGACCTTCGCCTTCCCCGGCGGCGCCATGAGCACCGCCCAGTGCCGGCGGCTCCTCGACGCCTACCGCGCCGCCTGCGCCCGCCCCACCTCCGTCCTCGTCCTCGGCGGCGGCCGCGACTTCTTCTCCAACGGCATCCACCTCGGCGTCATCGAGGCCGCCGCCGACCCGGCCGCCGAGTCCTGGGCGAACATCAACGCCATCGACGACCTCGTGGAGGCCGTCCTGACCACCACGGACCGCATCGTCGTCGCCGCCCTCGGCGGCAACGCAGCCGCCGGCGGCGCGATGCTGGCCCTGGCCGCCGACGAGGTCTGGTGCCGCTCGGGAGCCGTCCTCAACCCGCACTACCGGCTCATGGGCCTGTACGGCTCGGAGTTCTGGACGTACACCCTGCCCCGCCGCGTCGGCGACACGACCGCCGCCCGGCTGATGGCCGAGGCCCTGCCCGTGGGTGCCGACGCGGCACGGCGCCTCGGCCTGGTCGACCGTACGATCCCCTGCTCCCCGCAGGAGTTCGCCGCGCGCACCCGGAGGCTCGCCGTCCGGCTGTCCGCCGTACCCGGCACCCAGGCCCGGATCGCCGCCAAGAAGGGCCGGCGCGAGCGCGACGAGGCCCTCCGGCCGCTCGCCGCCCACCGCGCGGACGAGCTGGCCCGCATGCGGGCGGTCTTCGACGACCCGGCCGCGCCCTACCACGCCCTGCGTCGGGCCTTCGTACGCAAGGAACCCGCCACCGGCACCCCGCCGCACCTCACCCTCCCGCCCCGCCCCGAACCGGCCGCGCAACCGGAGACGGACACCGCGGGCGGGGGCCGGGTCCGTCACCGGACTGGCCGCACATGACACGGCAGCCACGCCCACCGGCTGTTAGCAAGAAAGGTGAGGCCGCCCCGGGCGGCCCGTCCCCCCACCCCTCCCCGAGGAGGAAACCCGCATGGATGCGAGCCCGACGACCACCCAGGTGGAGGACCCCACGGTCCACATCCTCTGGATCAACGCAGGCCTGAGCTGCGACGGGGACTCGGTCGCCCTCACGGCGGCGATGCAGCCCACCATCGAGGAGATCGTCACGGGCGCCCTCCCCGGGCTGCCGAAGGTCCAGGTGCACTGGCCGCTGATCGACTTCGAGTGCGGCCCCGTCGGTGGCGCCGACACCTTCATCGAATGGTTCTTCAAGGGCGAGCGCGGCGAGATCGACCCCTTCGTGCTCGTCGTCGAGGGCTCGATCCCCAACGAGAAGGTCAAGCGCGAGGGCTACTGGTGCGGCTTCGGCGACGACCCCGCGACCGGCCAGCCCATCACCACCAGCGAGTGGATCGACCGGCTCGCGCCCAAGGCCCTCGCCGTCGTCGCGATCGGCACCTGCGCCACGTACGGCGGCATCCACGCCATGGAGGGCAACCCGACCGGCGCCATGGGCGTGCCCGACTACCTCGGCTGGGACTGGAAGTCCCACGCCGGCATCCCCATCGTGTGCGTCCCCGGCTGCCCCATCCAGCCGGACAACTTCTCCGAGACGCTCACCTACCTGCTCTACCAGGCGGCCGGGTCGGCCCCGATGATCCCGCTGGACGACAAGCTGCGCCCGACCTGGCTGTTCGGCGCCACCGTGCACGAGGGCTGCGACCGCGCCGGCTACTACGAGCAGGGCCAGTTCGCGCACACCTACGACTCGCCCAAGTGCCTGGTCAAGCTGGGCTGCTGGGGACCGGTCGTCAAGTGCAACGTACCCAAGCGCGGCTGGATCAACGGCGTCGGCGGCTGCCCGAACGTCGGCGGCATCTGCATCGCCTGCACGATGCCCGGCTTCCCCGACAAGTTCATGCCGTTCATGGACGAGCCGCCCGGCGCGAGGGTCTCCGTCACGGCGAGCAGCGCGTACGGGGCGGTCGTCCGCAGACTCCGCTCCATCACCCTGCACACCGCCGACAAGGAGCCCAAGTGGCGCCACACCGGCAAGAAGCTCACCACGGGCTACCGCCCGCCGCGCTGACCCCCGCACCCCCGCCCGCGCGACCCCGCCCCGGCAATCCCGCCCCCGCACACCCGGAAGGCTCACGGCACACACGATGACACCGAACACCAAGGCGGCCGGTGACGGCAGCGGCCTCGTCGAGATGGCATGGGACCCGATCACCCGGATCGTGGGCAGCCTCGGCATCCACACGAAGATCGACTTCAAGCAGAAGCGGGTCGCCGAGTGCTACAGCACCTCGTCGGTCTTCCGCGGCTACAGCGTCTTCATGCGCGGCAAGGACCCCCGCGACGCGCACTTCATCACCAGCCGCATCTGCGGGATCTGCGGCGACAACCACGCGACGTGCTCGGTGTACGCGCAGAACATGGCGTACGGCGTCAAGCCGCCCCACCTCGGCGAGTGGATCATCAACCTCGGCGAGTCCGCGGAGTACATGTTCGACCACAACATCTTCCAGGAGAACCTGGTCGGGGTCGACTACTGCGAGAAGATGGTCCGCGAGACCAACCCCGGCGTCCTGGAGCTGGCCGAGCGCACCGAGGCTCCGCACGCCGGCGAGCACGGCTACCGCACCATCGCCGACATCATGCGCTCCCTCAACCCCATCGAGGGCGAGTTCTACCGCGAGGCGCTGCAGGTCAGCCGCTACACCCGCGAGATGTTCTGCCTGATGGAGGGCCGCCACGTGCACCCCTCCACGCTCTACCCGGGCGGCGTCGGCACCGTCGCGTCCGTGCAGCTCTTCACCGACTACATGAGCCGCCTCATGCGGTACGTCGAGTTCATGAAGCGGGTCGTGCCGCTCCACGACGACCTGTTCGACTTCTTCTACGAGGCCCTGCCCGGGTACGAGGAGGTCGGCCGGCGGCGCGTCCTGCTGGGCTGCTGGGGCGCCCTGAACGACCCCGAGCACTGCGACTTCACGTACGCCAACATGACCGACTGGGGACGGAAGATGTTCGTCACCCCGGGCGTCGTCGTGGACGGCAAGCTGGTGACCAACGACCTCACCGAGATCAACCTCGGCATCCGCATCCTGCTCGGCAGCTCGTACTACGACGACTGGGCCGGCCGGGAGCAGTTCGTCACCCACGACCCGCTGGGCAACCCCGTCGACCCCCGCCACCCGTGGAACCAGCACACCCTCCCCGCCCCGCAGAAGCGGAACTTCGACGACAAGTACAGCTGGGTGATGTCGCCCCGCTGGTTCGACGGCAAGGACCACCTGTCGCTGGACACCGGCGGCGGCCCCATCGCCCGGCTCTGGTCCACCGCCCTCTCCGGCCTCGTCGACGTCGGGTACGTCAAGGCCACCGGGCACAGCGTCGTCATCAACCTGCCCCGCACGATGACCAAGCCCGAGACCACCTTCGAGTGGCGCATCCCGAAGTGGAGCAACGCGCTGGAGCGCAACCGCGCCCGCACCTACTTCCAGGCCTACGCGGCCGGCATCGCGCTGCACTGCGCCGAGAAGGGCCTCGCCGAGGTCCGCGCCGGACGCACCCAGACCTGGGAGAAGTTCGAGGTGCCGGACGAGTCCATCGGCTGCGGCTTCACCGAGGCCGTCCGCGGCGTCCTCTCGCACCACATGGTCATCCGCGACGGAAAGATCGCCAACTACCACCCGTACCCGCCGACCCCGTGGAACGCCAGCACCCGTGACACGTACGGCACCCCGGGCCCGTACGAGGACGCCGTGCAGAACACCCCGATCTTCGAGGAGAACCCGCCGGAGAACTTCAAGGGCATCGACATCATGCGCGCCGTGCGCAGCTTCGACCCCTGCCTGCCGTGCGGCGTGCACATGTACGTCGGCGGCGGGAAGACCGTCAAGCAGATGCACGTGCCCACCGGCCTGAGCGGACTGGGCGGATGAGCGCCGCGGGCGCGCCGGCCGGCGCGCGCGAGGCCGGGCGGCGGATCGAGGAGATCCTCGACGGGTTCGCGGCCGCGGGTGACCCGGCGGCCCTCGCCGCGGCCGAGGACCTCGTCCGGGTCCTCATGGAGTTCTACGGCGCCGGCCTCGCCCGCGTCGTCGCCGCCCTCGACCCCGCCCGGCTCGCCGGACTCGCCGGGGACGAACTGGTGGGCGGCCTGCTCGCCCTGCACGACCTGCACCCCGAGGACGCCAGGACCAGGATCGACCGGGTCCTGGCCGCGGCCCCGGAACCCGTCGAGCTGGTCGCGCTCGACGAGGCCGGGGGAGTGCTCTGGGTCCGGCAGACCGGCAGCGGCGGCTGCGGCTGCGGCGGTTCCGGCACGGAGGCCCTGCGGCGCGCCCTGGAGGACGCCGTCGGGGCCCTCGTACCCGAGGTCACCGCGGTGGAACTGGAGCCCGCGGACCGCCGTGCGCCCCAGCCGGTGCTGCTCCAGATCGGCTCCCGGCCCACGGCTCCGGCGCGGGTCCCGTGACCGCCGCGCCGCCGACGCCCGCCGGGCTCCCGCACCCCGGCGCGGGGCCGCACCCCGGCGCGGGGCCGCACCCCGGCGCTGGGCCGCACCCCGACCGGACCGGCCCGCGCCCGGCGCGCGGGCTGGGCCGGTTCACCGGACCCCGGCCCCCGCGCCCCGAGGCGTGCGAACTCTGCGGCACCCCGGTGTCCGGGGACGGCCACCGCCACCTCGTGGAGACCGAACGGCGCGCCCTGGTGTGCGCCTGCCGGCCCTGCGCGGTGCTCTTCGACCGGCCCGGCGCCGCCACCGGCCGGTACCGGACCGTACCCGACCGCTACCTGTCCGACCCCGGACACCGGCTGGACGACGGCGCCTGGGACCGGCTCCGCGTCCCGGTCGGCACCGCCTTCTTCTTCCACAACGCCGCCCTCGGCCGGCCGGTCGCCCTCTACCCGAGCCCGGCCGGCGCCACCGAGAGCGAACTCGACCCCGACGCCTGGCAGTCGCTGCTCGACGCCACGCCGCTCGCCGCGCTCCTGCGGCCCGACGTGGAGGCCCTGCTGCTGCGCCGCGACGCCGGCCGCACCAGCTGCCACCTGGTGCCGGTCGACATCTGCTACGAACTCGTCGGCCGCATGCGCCTGTTGTGGCAGGGCTTCGACGGCGGCGCCGAGGCGCGCGCCGCGCTGCGCGAGTTCTCCGCCGAGGTGGAGCGCCGGGCCCGGCCCGTGCCGGCGGCCACCTCGCCCACCGGGACGGGAGCCCCGTGACCGACCTCTCCTTCGCCTGCACCGGGGTCCGCGCCGACCCCTACGCCGCGGGCCCCACCCTGGTCTTCCGGCTGCGCGTCACCGCGTCCCCGGACACCCGGGTGCACGCCCTCGCCCTCCGCTGCCAGCTGCGCATCGAACCGGCCAGGCGCAGCTACGGCCCCGCCGAGGCGGAGGGGCTCACCGACCTGTTCGGCGAGCGCTCCCGCTGGGGCACCAGTCTCCAGCCGCTCCAGTTCGCCCAGGTCGCCGTGATGGTGCCCGGGTTCACCGGGGAGACCGAGGTCGACCTGCCGGTGCCCTGCACGTACGACATGGACATCGCGGCCACCCGCTACTTCGGGGCGCTCCGCGAGGGTGAGGCTCCGCTGCTCCTGCTGTTCTCCGGCACCGCCTTCACCGGCGCGGGAGGGTTCCAGGTGGCACCGGTGCCCTGGGACCGCGAGGCGCCCTTCCGGCTGCCGGTCGCCGTCTGGCGGGAGATGGTCGAACAGCACTTCCCGGGCTGCGGCTGGCTGCGCCTGTCCCGGGACACCATGGACGCCCTGCTCGCCTACCGCTCCCGGCACGCGCTGGCCTCCTGGGAGTCGACCGTACGGGCCCTGCTGGACGACGCCGCGCCGAGCCGCGCCCCCCAGGTGCCCGGAGCCGCGGCCCGTCCCGGCGGGCCGGCCGCCCTGCTGACCCGCTCCGGCGAGAGGCTGACCCCGTGACCCTCACCCCGGCCCCCGCGGCCCGTACCGGGGGCCCCGGCACGGCGGGCTTCGCGTACGCGCGGCAGGTCGCCGACGCCGTCCTCTTCGAGGGCTACGTGCTCTACCCGTACCGCGCCTCGGCGGCCAAGAACCGGCTGCGCTGGCAGTTCGGCGTACTGGTCCCGCCGGCCTGGGGCCCGGCCCACGGCGAGCACTCCGCGTTCCGGACCGAGCTCCTCATGGAACCGCGCGGGGACACCGTGCTCGCCGTCGAGCTGCGCTTCCTGCACCCCCTGCGCCGGACCGTCCAACGGGCCCTTCCCGGCGGGGGTTTCGCGGACACCGCGGAGCTGCACCTGCCCGACCGGGTGCTCGTCCCCTGGGACGAGGGCGCCGAGGAGCGCGTGGAGTTCACGGTGCCGGTCCGCGACCTGCTCGGCGACGGGCAGGTACGGCACTTCGGCCGGCCGGCCCGCGAGGAGACCGAGCCCGTCCTCGACGGCGACGGCCGCACCGTCGGACGGCTGGTCCGCCGCGCCGCGCCCGTCGAGGGCACCGTACGGCTGTGCGCGGCCGAACTCGACGTCCCCTACCGGGCGTACCGGCTCACCGCCACCGTCGAGAACACCAGCCCCTGGACCCCGGACGGCGCCTCCGAGGCGGCCGGCCGCGACGCCGCCCTGCCCCGCTCCCTGGTGGCCGCACACCTGCTGCTCGGCCTGGGCGCGGGATCGTTCCTCTCCCTGACGGCACCCCCGGAATGGGCCCGAGCGGAGACCGCCGCCTGCGAGAACCGGCACACCTGGCCGGTGCTCGCCGGGGAGCCCGGCCGCACGGACGTGGTGCTGTCCTCCCCGATCATCCTGGAGGACCACCCGGCCATCGCGCCCGAGAGCGCCGGGGCGATGTACGACGCCCTGGAGATCGACGAGATCCTCGCCCTGCGCACCGCGGCCCTCACCGACCAGGAGAAGCGGGAGGCCCGCGGGACCGACGCACGGGCCGCGGCCGTCGTCGACCTCGCCGACTCGCTGCCGCCCGAGGTGCTGGACCGGCTGCACGGCGCGGTGCGCACGCTCCGGGAGATCACCGGCGGGGAACGCCCCGGCGGCGTCGACGGCCCGGAGGGTTTCGGCGGCCCGGAAGGCGCTCCGGGCCCCGAGGCGGGCCCTGGCGCGGGCCCCGGCGCGGGCCACGGCGCGGGTCCCGGCGCGGGCCCCGGGGCCGGCCTGTTCCGGCCGGACACCCCCTGGTGGGACCCGGCCGGAGCCGACCCCGCCGGCCCGCCGCCCGAGCGGGTCCCGGTGGACGGCGTGCCCGTCGGCCGCGGCAGCCGGGTGCTCCTGCGGCCGGGCCTGCGGCGCACCGACGCCCAGGACCTGTTCCTCCAGGGCCGTACCGCCCTGGTCGAGGAGGTCCTGCACGACGTCGACGGGGGAGTGCACCTCGCGGTCACCGTCGAGGGCGACCCGGGCGCCGACATCCGCCGGGAACAGGGCCGCTTCCTGTACTTCCAGCCCGACGAAGTCAGTCCGCTGCCCGACGCCGGGGACGTGCCCGACGCGATGGCGGAGGCCGACCGGTGACCGGCCGCACCCTCGTCGCCGGCATCGGCAACGTCTTCCTCGGGGACGACGGCTTCGGCGTGGAGACCGTGCGCCGGCTCGCCGGCGCGACCCTGCCCGAGGGCGCCGAGGTGACCGACTTCGGCGTCCGGGGCGTCCACCTCGCCTACCAGCTGCTCGACGGCTACGACACCCTGGTCCTGGTCGACGCCACCGCACGCGGCGGACCCCCCGGAACCCTCTACGTCATCGAGCCCGACGCCCTCGGCGAGGGCGCCCCCGTGGAGACCGACCGGCCCGCCGGCGTCCTCGACGGCCACCAGATGTCCCCGGACACCGTCCTGGCCCTGCTGGGCACCCTCTGCGCGGGCACCGGCACCAGCCCGCCCGGCCGCATCCTCGTCGTGGGCTGCGAACCCGCCTGCCTCGACGAGGGCATCGGACTCAGCGCCCCCGTCGCCGCCGCGGTCCCGGAGGCCGCCCGGCTGCTCCTGGAGCTGCTCCACGACCCCGGCCCGGAGCCCCGTACGGACACCGGCCCGGCCCACCACCCGGCGGCCGCGGCCGCCGCCCGCTCCGCCGAACTCCCCGACAGCTGAAGGAGAACCACCGTGACGAAGACCGCCGCCGGCGCCGCGCTGATCGTGGGCGCTGCCGTACTGGCCCTGTGCCTCCCGGACATCAGGCGCTACCTGCACATGCGCCGGCTCTGAGCCGGACGGCGTACGGCAGGCGCCGCCCGACGGCGCGCCCGAACGCCCCGCCCCCGTCCGGCCGGTGTAATGAGCCGCGGCAGGACGGAGACCCATGCACGAGATGTCGATCGCCATGGCCGTGGTGGCCCAGGTGGCGGAGGCGGCGGAAGCCGGCGGCGCGCGCCGTCAGCGAGGTCCGCCTCCAGGTGGGCGAGCTCGCCGGCGTCGTACCCGACGCCCTGGCCTTCTGCTTCGAACTCGCCTGCGCCGACACGGTGCTGGCCGGCGCCACCCTGGTCACCGACACCGTGCCGGCCCGCGCCGGCTGCCGTTCCTGCTCCGCCGACTGGGCCGTCGGAATGCCGCCCGACCTGTGCTGCCCCGGCTGCGGCTCGGCGGCCGGCACCGAGCTGCGCTCCGGCCGTGAACTCCAGATCGCGGGCGTGACCTGGGACGACGCGCCGGCCGGCGCGCACCACCGCGAACCCATCCCCGAGGAGCGCTGAACCATGTGCCGAACGGTCGACCTCAAGCAGGCGGTGCTCGCCAAGAACGACGGGGCCGCGCAGGTCCTGCGCGACCGGCTGGCCGAGGCCGGCACCACCGTCGTGAACCTGCTGTCCAGCCCCGGCAGCGGCAAGACGGAACTGCTCGAACGCGAACTCGGCCTGGCCCGCACCCGGGGCGTCCCGGCCGCCGCCCTCACCGCCGACCTCGCCACCGAGAACGACGCGGTCCGGCTGGCGCGTTCGGGCGTACCGGTCAAGCAGGTCCTCACCGACGGTCTGTGCCACCTGGAGGCGGCCATGCTCGGCCGCCACCTCGACGGCTGGCTGCCCGAGGGCACCCGGCTGCTGTTCGTCGAGAACGTCGGCAACCTCGTCTGCCCGGCCTCCTACGACCTCGGCGAGAGCCTGCGCGTCGTCCTCGCCTCCGTCACCGAGGGCGAGGACAAGCCGCTCAAGTACCCCACCGCCTTCGGCCTCGCCCAGCTGGTGCTGGTCACCAAGTCCGACCTGGCCGCCGCCGCCGAGTTCGACGAGGCCGCGTTCCGCCGCAACGTCGAACGGGTCAACCCCGGCGTGGAGGTGGCGCTCACCTCCGCCCGGCGGGGCGAGGGCCTCGGCCTGCTGCTCGACCGGGCGCTGGCGGTGGCCCCGGACACCCCCGCCCACGTCCCCGTCATGGCCGGCCACACCCACGCGCACCACCACTGAACGGCCGGCACCCGTGGAGACCGTGGAACGCCGCCTGGTCACCGTCCGCGGCGTGGTCCAGGGCGTCGGCTTCCGCCCGTACGTGTACACCCGGGCCACCGCCCTGGGGCTGACCGGACACGTCACCAACACCCCCGAGGGCGTCGTGGCAGAGGTGGAGGGCCCGGCCGCGGCCGTACGCGAGTTCTGCGAGCGGCTCGCCGCCGACGCGCCCCCGCTCGCGGTCGTCGACGCCGTCCGGCACCGCCCGCTGCCCGCCGCCGGCACCACCGGCTTCACCATCGTCGCGTCCCGGACCGAGGGTGCGGCCCGCACCCTCGTCTCGCCGGACACCGCCACCTGCGCAGACTGCCTCGCCGAACTCGCCGACCCGGCTGACCGCCGCCACCGGCACCCCTTCATCACCTGCACCCACTGCGGGCCCCGGTTCACCATCGTCACCGCACTGCCCTACGACCGGGCGCACACCACGATGGCCGGCTTCCCCCTGTGCCCCGACTGCGCCCGGGAGTACGCCGACCCCGCCGACCGGCGCTTCCACGCGCAGCCCGTGGCCTGCCCGGCCTGCGGCCCCCGGCTGCGGCTGCTGGCCGGCCGGCCCCCACGCGAGACGGACGGTGCCGACCCGGTGGCGGGGGCCCGGCGGCTGCTCGCCGAGGGCGCCGTCGTCGCCGTCAAGGGCCTCGGCGGCTACCACCTCGCCTGCGACGCCACCCAGAGCGCCGCCGTGGCCGAGCTGCGCCGCCGCAAGGCCCGCGGGGACAAGCCGTTCGCCCTGATGGTCCCCGACCTGGCGGCCGTGGAACGCCTCGCGTTCGCCGGCCCCGAGGAGCGCGCCCTGCTCACCGGCGCCGCCCGCCCGGTGGTCCTGCTGCGGCGCCGCCCCGGCACCCCGGACGGGCCGGCGCCCGCCGACGGAGTGGCCCCCCGCTGCCCGGACCTCGGCTTCGTGCTCCCGTACACGCCGGTCCACCACCTGCTGCTCGGGCTGCCCGGCGATCCGCCGGGACCCCGCCTGCTCGTGATGACCAGCGCCAACCTCTCGGGCGAACCCATCGTCACGGACGACGCCGAGGCCCTGGAACGGCTGGCCGGCATCGCCGACGCCTGGCTCACCCACGACCGGCCCATCCACGTGCCGTGCGACGACTCGGTGGTGCGCGTCTGCGACGGCGAACCCCTGGTCGTACGCCGCTCCCGCGGCCACGCCCCGCTGCCGCTGACCCTCCCGCTGCCCGTCCCCGAGACGCTGGCAGCCGGCGGGGACCTGAAGAACGTCTTCTGCCTCGGCCGCGACCGGCAGGCCTGGCTGTCCGCACACATCGGCGACATGGACTCCCTCGCCACGCAGGCCGCCTTCGCACGCGCCGAGCGGCAGCTGGAGTCCATCACCGGCGTCACGCCCCGGCTGCTCGCCGCCGACCTGCACCCCGGCTACCGGTCCACCCGGTGGGCCCGACGGCACGCCGGAGAACGTCCGGTGGTGCCGGTCCAGCACCACCACGCCCACATCGCCTCCGTCCTCGCCGAGCACGGCCACGACGGCACCCGCCCGGTGATCGGCATCGCCTTCGACGGCACCGGCTACGGGGACGACGGGACCATCTGGGGCGGCGAGGTGCTGCTCGCCGACTACGCCGGGTACGAGCGCTTCGCGCACCTGGCCCCCGTGCCGCTGCCCGGCGGCGACGCGGCCGTCCGCCGCCCGTACCGGATGGCGCTCGCCCACCTGTGGGCCGCCGGCCTGGACTGGGCACCCGGCCTGCCCTGCGTCGCCGCCTGCCCGCCCGCCGAACTCCGCGTCCTGCGGCAGCAGCTGGAGCGCGGGCTGAACTGCCCGCCCACCTCCGGCATGGGCCGGCTGTTCGACGCCGTCTCCTCCCTGGCCGGCGTCTGCCACGAGTCCGGGTACGAGGCCCAGGCCGCAGTCGAACTGGAGGCCGCGGCCCTCACCGCCCCAGACGCGGCAGCCCCGGCCGAGGGGTACCGCTTCGCCCTCGGCACGGGCACCCCGGTCACGGCGGACCCGGCGCCCCTGCTGGCCGCGGCCGTCGCCGACCTGCGCGCCGGCACCGCCCCCGGCGTGATCGCCGCCCGTTTCCACCGCGCGGTCGCGGAGCTGGTCCTGGCGCTGAGCACCGCCGCCCGCGCGGCGCACGAGACCGGCACCGTGGCCCTCACCGGCGGGGTCTTCGCCAACACCCTGCTGTCCACGGCCTGCGCCCGGCTGCTGCGCCGGGCCGGCTTCACCGTGCTGCGCCACCGGCAGGTCCCGCCGAACGACGGCGGCCTGGCCCTCGGCCAGCTGATGGTCGCGGCCGCCCGGCGGCGCCCGGAACACCCAGAGCGAGGAGGAGCCCATGTGCCTGGCGGTACCCGGCAGGGTGATTGACATCGGCGAACGGGACGGCACCCGGATGGCCACCGTCGACTTCGGCGGAGTGGTCAAGGAGGTGTGCCTGGAGTACCTGCCGGACCTGCGGGTGGGGGAGTACGCCATCGTGCACGTCGGCTTCGCCCTCCAGCGACTGGACGAGGAGTCCGCCCGGCAGACCCTGGAGCTGTTCGCCGAACTCGGCCTGCTCCAGGAGGAGTTCGGCGACCCGTGGGAGCAGGCGGCCGCCGAGGCCGGCGGCTGGCCGTTCGGCGACGACAGCACGACGCAGGAGGCGGCGCGGCAGTGAGGTACATCGACGAATTCCAGGACCCGGACCTCGCCCGCCGGCTGCTGGACGACATCCGGGCCACCGTCACCCGCCCCTGGGCCCTGATGGAGGTCTGCGGCGGCCAGACGCACACCATCATCCGGCACGGCATCGACCAACTCCTGCCCGATGAGGTCGAGTTGATCCACGGGCCCGGCTGCCCGGTGTGCGTCACCCCGCTGGAGGTCATCGACAAGGCGCTGGAGATCGCCTCCCGCCCCGACGTGATCTTCTGCTCCTTCGGCGACATGCTCCGCGTCCCCGGCAGCGGCCGGGACCTGTTCCGGGTCCGCGGCGAGGGCGGCGACGTGCGGGTCGTGTACTCGCCGCTCGACGCGCTGCAGATCGCCCGGCAGAACCCCGACCGGCAGGTGGTGTTCTTCGGCATCGGCTTCGAGACCACCGCCCCGCCCAACGCCATGACGGTGTACCAGGCCGAGCGGCTCGGCATCCGCAACTTCAGCCTGCTCGTCTCGCACGTCCGGGTGCCCCCCGCCATCGAGGCGATCATGGGCTCGCCGAGCTGCCGGGTCCAGGGCTTCCTGGCCGCCGGCCACGTGTGCAGCGTGATGGGCACGGCCGAGTACCCCGCCCTGGCCGACCGCCACCGGGTGCCCATCGTGGTCACCGGCTTCGAACCGCTGGACATCCTGGAGGGCGTACGCCGGGCCGTGCACCAGCTGGAACGCGGTGAGCACCGCGTCGAGAACGCCTACGCCCGCGCCGTGCGCCCCGAGGGCAACCCGGCCGCGCTCGCCATGCTCGCGGACGTCTTCGAGGTCACCGACCGGGCCTGGCGCGGCATCGGCGTCATCCCGGACAGCGGCTGGCGGCTCTCGCCGAAGTACCGGGAGTACGACGCGGAGCACCGCTTCGCCGTGACCGGCATCGCCACCCGCGAACCCGAGAAGTGCCGCAGCGGCGAGGTCCTCCAGGGCCTCCTCAAGCCCCACGAGTGCGAGGCCTTCGGCACCCTGTGCACCCCGCGCAACCCCCTCGGCGCCACCATGGTCTCGAGCGAGGGCGCCTGCGCCGCGTACTACCTCTACCGGCGCCTCGACCTCGCCCCGCCGCGCGCCGCAGACGCGGCGGCCGCGGGCAGCGGCGCGGGACGCACGGAGACGACCGCACCCCTGGAGGCGAACCCCGTTGTCTGAGACCGCACCGCTCGACGTCACCGGGTGGACCTGCCCGGCCCCGCTCCGCGACCACCCCCGCGTGGTCATGGGCCACGGCGGGGGAGGGGCCCTCTCCGCCGAGCTCGTCCGGCACGTCTTCGCACCGGCCTACGGCGGACCCGCCCTCGCCGGTCTCGGGGACAGCGCCCAGCTCACCCTGGGCGGCGCCCGGCTGGCCTTCTCCACCGACTCCTACGTCGTGCGGCCGCTGTTCTTCCCCGGCGGCAGCATCGGCGACCTGGCCGTCAACGGCACCGTCAACGACCTGGCGATGAGCGGGGCCGTCCCCGCCTACCTGTCCTGCGGGTTCATCCTGGAGGAGGGCGTCGAGGTCGCCACGGTCGCGCGGGTGGCCGAGGCGATCGGCACCGCGGCCCGGGCCGCGGGCGTCGAGATCGCCACCGGCGACACGAAGGTCGTCGAAGCGGGCCACGGCGACGGCGTGTACGTCAACACGGCCGGCATCGGGCTGATCCCGGCCGGCGTCGACCTCCGCCCCCAGCGCGTGGTCCCGGGCGACGTGGTCGTCGTCAGCGGCGAGATCGGCCTGCACGGCGTGGCGATCATGAGCGTCCGCGAGGGCCTGGAGTTCGGCGTGGACGTCGCCAGCGACTGCGCCGCGCTCGGCGGTCTGGTCCAGGCGATGCTGGCGGTCACCCCCGACCTGCACGTCCTGCGCGACCCCACCCGGGGCGGCCTGGCCGCCGCCCTCAACGAGATCGCCGCCGCCTCCGGCACCGGGGTCGTCATCCGCGAGCGCGCCGTGCCCGTGCCGCCCGCGGTCGCCAACGCCTGCGCCGTCCTCGGCCTCGACCCCTTCTACGTCGCCAACGAGGGCAAGCTCGTGGCCTTCGTACCGCGCGAGCACGCCGACGCCGTCCTCGACGCGATGCGCGCCCACCCCCTGGGCCGGCGGGCGGCCGTCGTCGGCGAGGCGGTCGCCGACCACCCCGGCATGGTGGTGGCCCGCACCGCCCTCGGCGGCACCCGGGTCGTCGACCTCCCCGTCGGCGAACAGCTGCCCCGCATCTGCTGACGGCCCCGCCCGACGGGCGCGGCCGCGTGCCGCGCCCGTCGCCGGACCACGGCGACCGCGGTGTGGACGCCCCGGCCCCGGGTAGGCGCAGGCGGGTACGCAAGCCCCGGGGCCGCGCCGCACGGCGCGGCCGGAAGGAGAGGCGGGCCATGACCGAGAACGACGCGCGCGCCGACGACGTGTACCAGCCGCAGGACGCCGACCAGCCCGGAGAACTCCAGCCGGACCTGGAGAACACCCTGGACGAGCCCGGCCTCGACGACCGGCTGGACACCGCCGACTCGCCCCCCGAGCGCCCGTACGCCGTCGCGGGCCCCGCGACCACCGGCCGCGAGCTGAGGGACGGCACGACCCTGGACCAGCGCCTGGCCACCGAGGTCCCCGAACCCGACCCCCGCGGCGCAGCCGACGGCAACGGGATCGGGGACCTGCCCGGTGGCGAGGGCGAACCCGTGGACGACCAGGCGGGCACGCGCCGGGCCGGCCGCCTGGCGCCGGCGGACGATCCGGGTCCCGGCCCGCACCCCCACCTCTCGGTCCGGGCCCACGACGTGGGCATCGACGGCGGCGCGGCCTCCGCCGAGGAGGCCGCCGTCCACGTCATCGACGAGGACGACGAGGGCACCGGCTGACCGGTACCGGTCCGCGGACCGGACGTGCGGATGCGGGCCGGCCGGTGGTCCGGCCGGCCCGCGGCCCCGGTCTCAGCGGAGGTCGAACCGGTCCAGGTTCATCACCTTGTCCCAGGCGGCCACGAAGTCGTGCACGAACTTCTCGCCGGCGTCCGCGCTCGCGTACACCTCGGCGAGCGCCCGGAGCTGGGAGTGGGAGCCGAAGACCAGGTCGACCGCGGTGGCGGTCCACTTCACCTCGCCCGTGGCGCGGTCCCGGCCCTCGAACTCGTTCTCCGCCGTGTCGGACGCCCGCCACTCCGTGCCCATGTCGAGCAGGTTGACGAAGAAGTCGTTCGACAGCGTTCCGGGACGGCCGGTGAAGACGCCGTGCGCCGACCCGCCGGCATTGGCGTCGAGCGCCCGCATGCCGCCGATCAGCACGGTCATCTCGGGGGCGGTCAGCGTCAGCAGGTTGGCCCTGTCCAGGAGGAGGGTCTCCGGCGGGAGCTTCTCGCCGGACCGCAGGTAGTTGCGGAAGCCGTCCGCGCCCGGTTCCAGGACGGCGAACGTCTCGACGTCCGTCTGCTCCTGGGAGGCGTCGGTGCGTCCCGGCGCGAAGGGCACCGTGACCGCGTGCCCGGCGTCCCGCGCCGCCTTCTCCACGGCCGCGCACCCGCCCAGCACGATCAGGTCGGCCAGCGAGACCTGCTTGCCGCCGGACTGCGCGGAGTTGAACTCGTTCCGGACGCCTTCGAGCGCCTCGACCACCGCGGCGACCCCGGAGGCCGTGTTGACCTCCCAGTCCTTCTGCGGGGCGAGCCGGATCCGCGCTCCGTTGGCCCCGCCGCGCTTGTCGGTGCCGCGGAAGCTGGCCGCGGACGCCCAGGCGGCGGTGACCAGTTGGGAGACGGACGGCCCCGACGCGAGGACGGCCTCCTTGAGCGCGGCGACCTCGGCGTCGCCGATCAGGTCGTGGCCGGGCGCCGGGACCGGGTCCTGCCACAGCTGCGGTTCGGCCACCCAGGGCCCGAGGTAGCGCGAGAGGGGACCCATGTCGCGGTGCAGCAGCTTGTACCAGGCCCGGGCGAAGGCGTCGGCGAGCTGGTCCGGGTTCTCGTGGAAGCGCCGCGAGATGGGCGCGTACACCGGGTCCAGCTTCAGAGAGAGGTCCGTCGTCAGCATCATGGGCGCGTGCCGCTTCGACGGGTCGTGGGCGTCGGGCACCGTGCCCTGGGCCGCGGGGTCCGTCGGCGTCCACTGCTTCGCGCCCGCCGGGCTGGTCGTCAGCTCCCAGTCGTACCTGAAGAGGTTGTCCAGGTAGCCGTTGTCCCAGTGGACCGGGTCGGTGGTCCAGGCGCCCTCCAGCCCGCTGGTGAGCGCGTCGGCGCCCTTGCCGGTGCCGTAGGTGTTCGGCCAGCCCAGGCCCTGCGCCTCCAGCGGGCAGCCCTCCGGCTCACGGCCGACGTACTGCGGGTCGACGGCGCCGTGGCACTTGCCGAAGGTGTGCCCGCCGATGATCAGGGCGGCCGTCTCCTCGTCGTCCATCGCCATGCGGCGGAACGTCTCGCGGATGTCCTTCGCGGCGGCCAGCGGGTCCGGATTCCCGTTGGGGCCCTCGGGGTTCACGTAGATGAGGCCCATCTGGACGGCGCCGAAGGGGCCGGTGAGCTCGCGGTCTCCCACGTAGCGCTCGTCGCCGAGCCAGGTGTCCTCGGGCCCCCAGAAGATCTCCTCGGGCTCCCAGATGTCCTCGCGTCCGAAGCCGAACCCGAAGGTCTTGAACCCCATGGACTCCATGGCGCAGTTGCCGGCGAACACCAGCAGGTCGGCCCACGAGATCTTCCGGCCGTACTTCTGCTTCACCGGCCAGAGCAGCCGGCGCGCCTTGTCCAGGCTCGCGTTGTCCGGCCAGCTGTTGAGCGGGGCGAAGCGCTGGGCGCCGCTGCCGCCGCCGCCCCGCCCGTCGGCGATCCGGTACGTCCCGGCGGCGTGCCAGCTCATCCGGATGAACAGCGGCCCGTAGTGGCCGTAGTCCGCGGGCCACCAGTCCTGCGACGCGGTCATCACGTCGAAGACGTCCCGCTTCAGCGCTTCGACGTCGAGCGTCGCGAACTCGGCCGCGTAGTCGAAGTCCTCACCCATCGGGTTGGCGCGGGGGGAGTGCTGGTGCAGAACCTGGAGATCCAGCTGGTTCGGCCACCAGTCCCGGTTCGTCATCGGCCGGGTCGGCACGGGGGCCGGGGAGGGGATGACCGGGTTCTCGCTTTCGCTGCCGGACACGGGCGCCCTTCTTCCTCTTGGTCCTTCTATCGCCTGATGCGTCCGTATGGTCCCGCATCGCACACCTCAGAGCCACGAGAACACGCATGGGAACGCCGTGTCGGCGAAAGGAAGGGGCACGTGGCCCGTCAGTGGGAGCCGGGACCGGCGGCGGGCGCCGCGGGGGAGATCCGGGTGAGGACCAGGAGCGCGTCGACGAGGTCCTCCGCGGGGGCGCCGGTGGCGAGGCGGCGCAGCTGCTGGCCGAAGACCAGCGCGACGGCGGCGCCGGCCAGCCGTTCGGGGTCCGGCACGCCGAGGTGCGTCAGCAGGCGGGCGGCGAGCAGGTCGTACGCGGCGAAGCACTCGGCCGCGGCGGTGCGCAGCCGTTCGTCGCGGCCGGCCTGGACGTAGAGCTCGAAGGGGGCGATGTGCCGGCTGTCGAAGCCGTCGACGCCCGCGACCTGGGCGACCACCTCGGCCGCCTGGCGGATGTCGAGGCCCTCCGAGCACTCGTCGGCGAGGGTGGTGAAGTGCCGGGTCTCCTCGGCCACGAAGTGCAGCAGGCTCTCCCGCAGGAGCTCGTGCTGGGTGGCGAAGTGGTACGTGACGGAGCCGAGGGAGACGGCGGCCTCCTTGGCGATGCGCCGGTTGGTCACGGCCGCGACCCCGTCCTGCCCGATGATCCGCAGCACGGCGTCGATGATGCGCTGGCGGGTGTCGGACGCAGGGGACATGGCGGCATTCTGCCTCATCGTCAGGGGTCCCAGGCCCTCGGGCCGGCCACCCGTTCCCCTGCCGCACCTGGACAGCGGGCGGGCCCCTCCCTACTGTTCGTTCGAACGAACAGTAGGCGAGCACAGGAGTTGTCATGGACATATCTGGAGCGAACGTTCTGCTCACGGGTGCCACCGGCGGCATCGGGGCGGCCCTGGCCGCGCACCTCACCGCCGCCGGGGCCCGCCTCACGGTCACCGGACGGCGCGAGGAGGCGCTCAAGGCCGCCGCCGACGCCCACGGCGCCCGGGGAGTCCTCGCCGACCTCGCCGTACGGGAGGACGTCGCCCGCCTCGCCGAGACGTGCGCCGACACCGACGTGCTGGTCGCGAACGCCGCCCTGCCCGCCAGCGGCGAACTCTTCGACTACACCGAGGAGCAGCTCGACCGCGCCCTCGACGTGAACCTGCGGGCGCCCATCGTGCTGTCCCGGCTGCTCGCGGCACCCATGGTGGTCCGCGGCCGCGGCCACATCGTGCTCGTCGGCTCCATCTCCGGCAAGGCGGCGACCCGCTCCACCTCCCTCTACAACGCGACCAAGTTCGGGCTGCGCGGCTTCGCCCTCGCCCTGCGCCAGGACCTCAGCGGCACCGGCGTCGGGGTGTCGCTGGTGCAGCCCGGGTTCGTCCGGGACGCCGGCATGTTCGCGGCCACCGGAGCCGCCACGCCCAACGGCATCAGGACCGTCACCCCCGGCCGGGTCGCCGAGGGCGTCGTACGGGCCGTGCGGCGCGACCTGTGCGAACTGAACGTGGCCCCGTTGGAGCTGCGGCTGCTGAGTGCCGTGGCCGGACAGTTCCCCCGGTTCGCCGAGCGGGTCCAGGCCCGGGCCGGCCTCGACGGCTCCGTACGGCAGATCGTCGACGCCCAGCGGTCGCGCCGCTGACGAGTGACGGCTGACGGCCGGCGGGGCCGCCGCCGGGGCCGCGGAAAACCCTTCGCGCGGCGGACGGAAAGGGCCGAGACTCGGGCCATGACCGACATGGGGGACTTCCGGGCGGCCGTCACCGCATGGGCGGCGGGCGGCCCGGACGACCCGGCCCGCGAGCTGGCCGAACGGCTGCAGGTCCGCACGGTGGTGCTGCTGGAAGGGCCGAGCGACGTCGCGGCGGTCGAGGCGCTGGCGGCCCGCCGCGGCCGCGACCTGGCGGCCGAGGGAACCTGCGTCCTGTCGATGGGCGGGGCGATGAACGTCGGCCGCTTCGCCGCCCTGCTCGGCCCGTCCGGCCTCGGCCTCCGCCTCACCGGACTCTGCGACGAACGCGAACGCCCGTACTTCGCCCGCGGCTTCGCCCGGGCCGGCGCCGCGCCCGAGGGGATCTTCGTCTGCGCGGCCGACCTGGAGGACGAGCTCATCCGCGCCCTCGGCGTCGCCCGCGTGGCCGACCTGGTCAGGGCGGAGGGGGACGAGCGGGCCCTGGAGACCTTCCTCAACCAGCCCGCGCAGCGGGACCGCGGCGCGGAGCAGCGGTTGCGGCGCTTCCTCGGCACGAAGAAGGGCCGCAAGATCCGCTACGGCCACGTCCTGGTCGAGGCCCTCGACCAGGACCGCGTACCCGCCCCGCTGGAGGGCCTGCTGGCCGGTCTCTGACCGAACCCGGCCGTCCCGTCAGCGGACCTGCGCGTCGGGTGACGTCAGCAGGTGCAGGGCCCGGTGCTCGGCGCCCGCCTGGGCGGCTCCGGCGCCGAGCAGTCCCCGGTCCGCCGCCTGCCCCAGCGCGGCACTCAGCTCCATGCACCGGTCGCAGTCCTCGAACCAGCCGGGCACCAGGTCGAGGTGACGGTTGGCCAGGTGGCGCGCCAGCCTGCTGAGCGGGTGGGGCGCACCCTCGGGGGACGGCTGCTGCGCGCGCCGCGCCGGGTACTGCACGGTCTGGCGCAGGCGCGTGCAATCCGGACAGACCGTCAGGACGGCCGCGGGGTCGGCACTCATGCGGCCACGGTAACGCCCCGGGGCCCCCGGTGCGGTCCCCGGCTCGGCGCCGTCCGCCGACCGGGTCAGCGGCACCCGGCTCGGGCGGCCCTCCGGCGCGGTGCCGGCGCCATTGTCCTCGAACGGCGGCGGCCCTACTGTTCGTTCGAACGACTCGGCTCCGGGCCGGCCGTTCTGCGCGCGGGCCGGGAGCCCGGGCGTCCCGTACGGCCGCCGGCCCGGGCTCGTAGGCCGTCCCGCGACACGGCACGACCCGCCACGCACCGTCCTGCCACGCAACGTCCCTCCCCGCCCCGCCCCGTCACGTGAACGGAGAGCCAGGCTGTGCTGAGCGACCACCCCCCGAACCACCCGTCCGAGACCTGCACTCCCTGCCCGACCCCCCGCACCGCCGCCCCCGGCGTCGAGCGCAGGACCCTGCTCCGGCTCGGCGGACTGCTCGCCGCGGGCGGAGCCGCCGCACTCCTGCCCGCCCCCCTCGCGAGCGCCGCGACCACCACCGGCCTGGGCACCGGCACGGTGACCACCACCTACCAGGGCCGCTCGCCCAACGGCTTCGACCAGTGGGCGTCCGTACCCTTCGACGTCCCGGCCGGCGTCCAGCGCATCACGGTGTCCTCCGGCTACGACGCGGCCGCGGGCATCCTCGACACCGGCATCTTCGGCCCCTCCGGCTTCCGCGGCTGGTCGGGCAGCGCCCGCTCCGAGTTCACCCTCTCCGGCGCGGACGCCACCCCCGGGTACCTGCCCGGGCCCGTCGAGCCCGGCCCCTGGTACGTCGCCCTCGGCCCCATCGTCCGCGCGGCCGGCGGCATGGCCTGGCAGGTCACCGTCACCCTGCACCACGGGGACCCGCTGCCCGGCCGCCCGTACGACATCCTGCCGACCGCCGTGCCCGGCCGGGGCCCCGGCTGGTACCGCGGCGACCTGCACCTGCACAGCGTGCACTCCGACGGCGGGCGCACGGTGGACGAGATCGTCGAGGCCGCCCGCCGCGAGGGCCTGCACTTCCTCGCCACCTCCGACCACAACACGAGCTCCACCGGCGTGTCCTGGCGCGGCAACGTCCCCACCGACCTGCTCGTCCTCAACGCCGAGGAGGTCACCACCCGGCACGGCCACTGGCTGGCCGTGGGACTGCCCCAGGGCGAGTGGGTGGACTGGCACCACGCCCCCCGCGACGGCGCCTTCGACGCCCACTCCCGGCGGGTCCACAGCCTCGGCGGCCTCACGATCGCCGCACACCCGCTCACCCCGGCGGCGGGCTCGTTCTGGGAGTTCGGCCTCGACCGCGTCGACGCGCTGGAGGTGTGGAACGGCCCCTGGACCCTGGACGACGCGGCCAACATCGCCGCCTGGCACGCCCTGCTCTGCGTCGGCAAGCGCGTCGCCGCCGTCGGCAACAGCGATGCCCACAGCCCCGCCGACGCCGTCGGCCGCCCCCACAACGTGGTGCGCGCCGCCTCGCTCTCCGCCCCCGCCGTCCTCGACGCCCTGCGCCGGGGCCGCTCGTACGCCGTCGAGTCCGCGGCCGTCACGGTGGACCTGACGGCCCGCGGCGGCGGTGCGGTGGCGGGCCCCGGCGAGGAACTGCCGCTGTCGTTGTTCGACGCCGTCGACGTCACCGTGGACGTCTCGGGCGCCCCCGACAGCATCGTCACCCTGTACACCGAGTGGGGCATCATGGCCGCCACCTGGATCGGCGCCGGCGGCCGCGGGCAGCTGCGGTGGCGCGGCTGGGGCAAGGCCTGCCTGTTCGCCCGCGCCGAGGTCCGGCGGCCCAGACCCGCCTCCACCACGCTGGACCAGCTGGTCGCCGTCACCAACCCGGTCTGGTTCCACTCCGCCCAACTGCCCCCGTACGACGTGGAACGGCGCACCCTCTTCCACACCGAGCGGCGGCCCGACGGGACGTGGAGCAGCATGCGGCCGCTGCCCGGTGCCGACGGCGCGGCCTCGTTCGCGGGCCTCCAGACCGCCGCGGCCGGAATGGCGGACGGGTCGGTCGTCGTCCTGGGCATCGCGCCCGACAACAGCCTGTGGCTCACCTCGGTACGCGGACCGGCCACGCTCCTGCCCTGGGAGCGGATCACCGGCCCGGACGGCAGGGCCGAGTTCACCGTCCGCGAGGCGGACCTCGCCGGGTTCCCGAACACCTGCCAGATCGTGGTGACCGCGATGGACGGCACCGTCCACCACCAGCAGCGGCGCGCCGACGGCGGCCTGACCGGCTTCCGGGCCGTGCCCGGCACCGCGGGCGCGAGCCGCTGGGGCGCGACGAAGGTGTCGGTCGCCGCGATGCCCGACGGGTCCGCGCAGCTGCTCGGCTACGGCACCGACGGAGCCATGTACCACTGCATACGCCGGGCCGACGGCTCGTGGAGCCCGTGGGGGCGCATGGCCGGCTACGGCGGGGCGCCCACGTTCTCCGGCCCCGCCCTGGCCATCACCGGCATGCCCGACGGCTCGTCACAGGTCCTCGCGATCGGCCTGGACGGCATGGTCTACCACCAGCTGCGCCGCCCGGACGGCTCCTGGACGGGCTTCCGGCCCCCGCGCGGCGTCACCACCCCCACCATGGGAGCCAGCGCCGTCGGCATCGCCGGCACGCCCGACGGCGCCGCACACGTCGTGGCGGTCGGCCTCGACGGCCGGGCCTGGCACAACATCCGGCGGCCCGACGGCTCGTGGACCCCGTTCGCCCGGATCCCGGGCCCGAACGGCAGCGACGGCTTCCCCGCAGGCCAGGTCCGCATCACCGCCCTCCGCGACGGCTCCACCCACGTGTCCGCGGTGAGCGCCGGCTAGCCCGGCGTACGCGGCCGGGGTGTCCGTACGGGAGGGCGCCGCCGGTGTACGCCCCCTCGCGCGCCCGTGCCGGTGCCGGTGCCCGTGCCTGCCGCCGCACGGGCACCCGGGCCGGCCCGAGCGCATGGGCGGAGCCGCCGCGGGAAGGCGGCACAGGGAGACGGACGTGACCGGAGGGCCGGGGGCGGGGGCCGCACGCGGCCACCGGGGCCCGGGGGGCCGAACGAAGGGCGATCAGCGGTGGACGAGCGGCTTCCCGACCCCACGACGCAGTACCCCCGGCCGGACTTCCCGGCCCAGGAACAGTCCCCGCCCGGGTGGACCGGGCCCATGGACCCGCCGCCGGACCACGGCGAGGACTCGTACCGGGGCCACGGCCGGCTGACCGGCCTGCGCACCCTGGTCACCGGGGGCGACTCCGGCATCGGACGGGCCGTGGCGCTCGCCTTCGCCCGTGAAGGCGCGGACGTCGCCTTCACCCACCTGCCCGAGGAGGAGCGGGAGGCGGACGAGACCGCCCGGCTGGTACGCGAGGCCGGCCGCCGGGCCGTGCCGGTGGCCTGCGACATCCGCGAGGAGGCCGCATGCCGGGCCCTGATCGACCGCACCGTCGCGGAGCTCGGCGGGATCGACGTGCTGGTCAACAACGCGGCGTACCAGATGTCCCAGCCCGACGGCATCGAGGCCATCAGCACCGAGCAGTTCGACCGGGTGGTGCGCACCAACCTGTACGGGATGTTCTGGCTGTCCAAGCTGGCCCTGGCCCACATGGGAGCGGGGGCCTCCATCATCAACACCACGTCCGTGCAGGCGTACAAGCCCAGCCCGCACCTGCTGGACTACGCCATGACCAAGGGCGCCATCGCCAACTTCACCCAGGGCCTCGCCCAGATGCTGGCCGAGCGCGGGATCAGGGTCAACGCCGTCGCCCCCGGGCCCGTGTGGACCCCGCTGATCCCGGCGACGATGCCGGACACCCGGGAGTTCGGCAAACAGTCGCCGCTGGGCCGGCCCGCGCAGCCCGCCGAGATGGCCCCCGCGTACGTCTTCCTCGCCTCCCCGCAGGCCGGCTACATCACCGGGGAGATCATGAACGCGACCGGCGGTACGCCGCTGCCGTGAGCGGAGTGGCCGCAGGCCGGGCAGGGGTCCCGGGCCCCTGCCCGCCGGGGCCGTCAGTCCGGCCAGGTGCCGGTGACCTTGCGGACCGTCGTGGCGCCCGCGCGGTCCACGGCCGCCCTGACGAGCGCGAAGACCGCGCCCTGGATGGCCGCCGCGATCAGCACCTCCCGCCACGTCCGATGCTCGTCCGTGGCGTCGGGTGCGTCCTCCTGGTGCCCCAGCACCTTCCACAGCTGCTTGAAGAGCGCGCCGGCCGCCATGCCGCCCGCCGTGCCCAGCAGCATGCCCACCGGCTTGTACGTGACCGCCGTCGCCTTCATGACCGCCGCCTTCCGTGCTCGTCGTCCGTTCCGTGCGTGTCGTCCTCCACGGGCCCCTCGCCTACCCCGGTCCCGCGGCCCCACTCCTCCCGGGCCGGCGGCCCGCGCGTTGCGGGCGGCGAACGGCGGGTAGGGGCGGGGCGTGAGCTACGTACACGACGGCGCCGCCTACGAGCGGGACAGCCGGTATCTGACCACCCGGATCACGGCCGACGGCCGGGAGGGCCACCCGGTGGAGCCCGGCCGCTACCGGCTCGTGGTCAGCCGCGCCTGCCCCTGGGCGAGCCGGGCCGTGATCGTACGGCGCCTCCTCGGCCTGGAGCGGGCCCTGCCCATGGCCGTCGCCGGGCCCGTGCACGACGAGCGCAGCTGGACCTTCGACCTCGATCCCGGCGGCCGCGACCCCGTGCTCGGCATCGAACGGCTCCGCGAGGCCTACCTCGCCCGCGACCCCGGCTACGACCGCGGGATCACCGTGCCGGCGGTCGTGGACGTCACCACCGGCGCGGTCGTGACCAACGACTTCCCCGCCCTCACCCTCGACCTGTCCCTGGAGTGGACCGCGCACCACCGTCCCGGAGCGCCGCGCCTCTATCCCGCCGAGCGGCGCGAGGAGATCGACGCCGTGAACGCGGAGGTCTACGAGGACGTCAACAACGGCGTGTACCGGGCCGGGTTCGCGGGCTCCCAGGCCGCGTACCGCGAGGCCTACGAGGCGCTGTTCGAGCGGCTCGACCGCCTCGCGGAACGGCTCGCGGACACCCGCTACCTCGTCGGCGACACCGTCACCGAGGCCGACGTACGGCTGTTCACCACGCTGGTGCGCTTCGACGCGGTCTACCACGGCCACTTCAAGTGCAACGCGCGCAAGCTGACCGAGATGCCGGTGCTGTGGGCGTACGCGCGGGACCTGTTCCAGACGCCGGGCTTCGGCGACACCGTCGACTTCGAGCACATCAAGCGGCACTACTACGAGGTCCACTCGGACATCAACCCGACCGGCATCGTCCCGGCCGGCCCCGACCTGGCGGGCTGGCTCACCCCGCACGGCCGCGAGGTACTGGGCGGCCGCCCCTTCGGCGAGGGCACACCACCCGGCCCGCCCGGGCCTGCCGAGGCCGTCCCGGTGACCCACACCCCCTGGGCGACGGCCCCCGCCTGATCCCTCAACCCCTCCTCCCCTCGGGACGCTCTGGTCGTCCGACCGGAGCAGGGGGGACAGAGCCGGTGTCGCCGGCCTGACCGCCGCCCATTGCGACGGCCGCGGCCTGGAATACGCCGGGGCGCGGGCCCCCGGTGCCCGCTCGGCGGCGGCAACCCGCGCCGCGGCGGCACCTCGCGATGCTTGCCGAGGTACCCCGCTGCCACCGGGCGGCCCGCCGCCTGCTCGCCGGCGCGGACGCCCGTCCGCGCGGTCGTGCGCGGGACCGACCGGGTACGGGTGACCACCGGGGACGGGGAGAGCGCGGAGCACGCCGTCGTCGTGATCGCCGCCCGCCCCGACCGGGCGCTGCGGCTGCCCGCCGACGCCACGCCGGTCGAACGCCGGGTCCTCGGGGCCTTCACTTACACGCGGAACCACCGTGCTGCACCGCGACACCCCGCTCCTGCCGCGCTCCGCACACGCCCGCGCCTCCTGGAACCACCGGCTGCCCTCCTGCACGGCGCGGCCCGGCTCCGTACCGGTCAGCCACGACAGCCCGTGGTTCGTCGACCTCGACGACCTGCCGCGCCCGCCCCTCCGCCCCCCGCGGCCTCGCCCGCTTCGACCCGCGCGACCACTTCGCCGGCACCGCGCCCACCCTCCGCGCCGGCCCCGACGCCTGCCTCGCCGCCCGCCCCGACCGGCGGGACGGCGGCCCGTCAGACGGGTTCCGCGAGGATCCGGCGGAGGGCCGCGCCGGGGTCCTCGTACGCACCGGCCACGAACGCCCGGTCGTACGCCCCGTCCCCGATCGCCGCGCGGGCGCTCCGCTCCGCCCGGTCCCGTACCGCCGACAACTCGGGGGTGCCGCGCTGCGGGTGGCCGACCGTACGCCAGCACGCGAAGGCCGCCCCGTACACGTCCGCCGACTCCGCGGCCCGGTCCTGCGCGGCGAGGCTCGCCGACAGCAGGTCCAGGCCCAGGGCCACCCCGAACGCATCGCCGATCGCGTGCTTGCCCGCCACCATCCGGCGCGCGCAGACCTCCGCCTCGGCCGGGCTCCCGGTCAGCAGCGCGCCCAGCGCCAGCTGGTGGTCCAGGTACGAACGGGTCCACACCTCCCCGCGCCGCACGCACTCGTCCCGCAGGTCGGCGGCGGCCTCCCGGGCCTCCGCGAGCCGTCCCTCGCCGGTCAGCGCGAACACGCCCACCAGCAGGCAGCGGGCCCGCCGGGCCGGCGTGCCGCGCAGCTCCGCCAGGGCCCGGGCCGCGCAGGCACCGGCGTCGGCGGCCCGCCCCCGCAGCAGCAGGACCACCCCCTGGAGGTAGGCGGCGTCGAGCAGGCGGTCGTCGTCCCGCAGCAGTTCCGCGTACGCGCGGCTCGCGAGCGCCAGCTCCGCCGCGGCCGGGTGGTCGCCCTGGAGCGCCCGTACCAGTCCCAGCGCCCAGAGCGCCCGGGCGTGGGCGTCCGGGGCGGCGTACGCGTGCAGCGGCACGTCCCGGTCCGGCGCGCCCCTGTCCGGCGCGTCCCGGTCCGGCGCGTCCCCGTCCGGCGTGTCCCGGTCCGGCGCGTCCCCGTCCGGCCCGGTGCCGCCGGTTTCCGTGAACCGCGCCAGGTAGTGCCCGGCCTCGTGGAGGCGGCCGCCGCAGGCCCAGAAGAAGCCGACGAGCGCGGCCAGTTCGAGGGCCCCGGCGGGGTCGGCGTACCCGAGGTGGTCGAGGGCTGCGCACACGTCCGGGTACGCCTCTCCCAGGTCCCGGTACGCACCCCGCTGGTCCGGCCCGAACCAGGCCCGGTCCGCTTCCCGGGCCAGCGAGAGGAAGTACCGGGCGTGCCGGTCGGCCACCCGGTCCCGCTCCCCGAGCCCGGCCAGCCACATGTCGCCGTACTCCCGTACGGTGTCCAGCATCCGGTAGCGGCCGCCGGGCGTCAGCGACACGACGGACTTCCGGCACAGCCCCGCCAGGGCGGCGTCGAGAGCGGGCGCGTCGAGCGGACCGCCGCAGCAGACCGCGCGCAGCACTGCCAGGCCGGTCTCCGCCCGGAACACCGACATCCGGGCCCACAGCAGCCGCTCCGCAGGCGTGCACAGCTCGTGGCTCCAGCCGATGGTGGTCCGCAGCGCGCGCAGGCGCCCGGGCCGCGCGGCATCGGCCGCCCCGCGGTCGTCGTCCCCTCCCTCGTCCAGAACCTCGTGGAGCCCTTCGCCGAGCAGTGCGGCCAGCGCAGCCGGCGGACGCTCGCGCAGCTGCGCCGCGGCCAGCTCCAGGGCGAGCGGCATGCCTTGGAGCCTTCGGCACAGCCCGGCCGCGGCGGCGAGGTCGGCGGGCCGGGTCAGCGGAGCACCGGCGGCGGCCGCGCGGTCGAGGAAGAGGGTGAGCCCGTCGGTGGCGGCCGGCAGCGGCCCCAGCTCGTGGACCTGCTCGCCGGGCACCCCGAGCGGCTCGCGGCTGGTGGCCAGCACGGTCAGCGCCGGGCAGCGGGCCAGCAGTTCGCCGACCAGGGCGGCGCATTCGGCGACCAGGTGCTCGCAGGAGTCCAGGACCAGCAGCACCCGCCGCCGTCCGATCCACTCCGCCAGCGCCGCGACGGGCACCCGCGGCGAGTGGTCGGCCAGCCCGGCGGCTTCGGCCACGACGGCCCCGAGCAGCCGGCCACCGCGCAGCGTCCACAGCGGCGCCCAGCACACGTCCACCCCCTCCCCCTCCGGTTCACTCGAAAGGAGGGCGGCGAGGCGGGCGGCGAGCCGTGACTTGCCCACTCCGCCGGGGCCGGTGACGGTGACAGGCCCGGGCCGCCGGAGCCACGGCCGCAACCGCGCCACCTCGGCATCTCGGCCCACGAAGGCGGTGTCCTGTGACGGAATGGGGGTGCGCACGCGGCGATTGTCCCGCCGCGGCCCGTCGGCTCCGCGCCACCCCGGTCCCCGCATCGGCCACCCCCGGGCCGCGATTTCCCCCACCGGCGTCGAGCTGGTGATCGGCCCGGACTTCGCTCTCGGGCAGCAGGCCTCCGGGCTGGGCAGGGCCCGGTGCGGTCGCCGTCACCGACGACGACCCGGAGGGCCGGCAGGAGTCGAGGAGCACCTGCACGACACCAGCCGCAGGGCGGAACGACCGGTGCCGGGCACCTGCCCCGCCCCAGTCTCCGCTCAGGTCGGCAAGGTCGCCCGGATTGCCCCGGTCGGCCGCGTGGCCTGCGGAGCCCGAGGGCCGTGGGCGGATGCGCGTCGGACGACGGCGGAGCTCCAAGGGGCGGCGGTCTCGCCCCGGACCGGCCGACTCCCGCGCCCCGGAGAGCACATCCGGACATGGCGCCATCCGCAGCGCACGCGAGAAGCAGCGCGGGACGTACCCGTCCCGGGGCCGCGCGCCCGGCGAATGACGGCAGTCGCCCCGCGCCCGCACCGGCAGCTCGACGCGCCAGGGCCCGTTTCCTCCGCGGGACACACCTGTACCGCGGCCGCGCGCCCGGCGAATGACGGCCGTCACCCTGCGCCCGCACCGGCAGCTCGACGCGCCAGGGCCCGTTTCCTCCGCGGGACGTACCAGTACCGCGGCCCCGCGCCTCGCGAACGACGGCCTTCGCCCCGAGCCCGCGCCCGCACCGCCACGTGCCAGGGCTGCTCTCTCCCTGGTGCGTCACCGTGCCGCGACCCCGCGACCCCGCGACCCCGCGACCCCGCGCCTGGCGAACGGCGGCCGTCGCCCGTCGCCCGTCGCCCCGCGTCCGCGCCCCACCCACACGTGCCAGGGCCCGTTCACAGGTTTGGGGGTGACCGCGGCGTGCGGCGCCGCGTTGGTCGGGCATGCAGTCGTCACGCCGCCGGAACACCGCGATAGCCCCTGCGCGACCCGCGCGCGCCGCGCGCCCCGCCCGGCACGAGGCGGAGGCCGCGCTCGTCGGGCAGTACCCCCGCCTGGTCCGCCTCGCCCACCTGATCCTGCCGCCCGCCCTCGGCCGCCACCGGCGCGTGGTGACCGCCCACGGCCTGGTGCAGCGGGCCCTCGCCGGTACGCGGACCGGCCGTCAGGACCCCGGGTCACCCCCGTACCCCGCCGGGCTGCCCGGAGTGCCCCGGCACCCGGGACAGCCCGGGCTGCCCGAGCCCCGCCCGGCCGCCGACGACAGCACCGTGCCCGAGGGCCCGGCGCCCGTGCCCGAGGACCCGGCGTACGCATGGCTGCGCGCCCGCGTCGTACGCTCCGCCCTGCGGTACGGCCGCCGCCTGCCCCGCACGCCCCTGCCCGCGGTCGTCGGCCTCCGCCTCTTCCCCCGCTCCGGCGGTGCCGCCGAACTGGGCCTGGACCGCGCCCTGTCGGAGGTCGACGCGCCGGTGCGCGCCGCGCTAGGCCTGCACCTCCTGGAGGGCCTCGACGAGCCGGCCGCCACACGGCTGCTCGCCGCGGCCGGCGTGACCGACCCCGGGGCCGCCGTCCGCACGGCTGTCCGGCTCACCGCCGGAGCCGGCCACTCCGCGACCGAACCCCGGCCCCCGGCCGGCACCGCGGGGCCTCCCATCGCCGAATCGCTTCTGCTCAGCAGCGAGTTCGACCCCTGCACGGTCCACCTCCGCCCCACCGACCTGCTCCGGCGCCGGCGTCGCATCCGTTGGGCGGTCGCCGTCACGGCGGCGCTGGCCGCCGCCGGGGGAGTCCTCCTGCCGCAGGCCGGGCAGCTCACGGCGGACCGGCCCGCCGTGGCCCGCGCCACGGTGGACGCCGCGCTCGACCCGGCGGCCCTGCGCCGTACCGCACCCGGCGTGTGGGCCGACACCTCCAGGGTCGACTTCACCGCCTGGCCCGCCCGGGGCACCCGCACCGCCGACACCCCGCTGCTCGGCCGCGCCCTGCGCGCCTGGGGCGCGTACGGACGCCCGGCCCTCCTTACCGGAGCCGCTCCCGACACGGCCACCGGCGCCCCCACCGCACCCCCGCGCCTGCTGTACGCGGGCCAGGTCGGCCGGAGCCTGGTCGTGCTGCTCCACGACGGGGAGCGGCTGGCCCGCTACACCGAACCCCTCGACGCGTCCGGCGCCCCCGAGCTGCAACTGGCCCGGGCCGACGGCGCCGACGTCACCACCGCGGCGGCGGTCGTCCTCGCGCGCACTCCCTCCGGGACCCGCTACCTGCTCGCCCCCTGGATCGCCGCGAGCGAGATCCGGGACCTGCTGGCCCCCGGCACCCCGGCCCGCCCGCTGCCGGCGGCCCCGGACGGCGTGACGGCACCGGACGGTGTGACGGCCCCGGACGGTGTGACGGCCCCGGCCCTCACCCCCGAGGGGGGAACCGGAGCCGCATCACGAGCCGCCGCCGCCCCGCCGGCCGTCCCCGGCTGCACCCGCCACCCGGCACTCCAACTCCGCTCCTCCACCCGCATCGTCGAGAAGCACGGTTTCCTCGTCGCCGACCTCGGCGGTCTGCTGCCCGCCCACCTCACCTGGACCCCGCCGCCCGGCGCCGGAGCCCCCGCCCGGCAGCCCCGCGAGGCCACCGGGCGGGCCGCGCTCGACTCCTGGGCCCGGTCGGCCTGCGGGCTCGCCGGTCTGCGCGAGGCGGGCGTACGTGCGGTCAACCGCTGGGACTTCGCCGGCCAGGACCTGCCCGGAGCGGGCGGCCGCGCCTCGTGGGTGTGCCTGCGGGCGGACACCTGGGAGGGCACGGGACGGGTGTCGGTGACCCTGGAGGTCCCGGGGCGGCGGGCCGCAGACGTCAGAACCCACCCCGTCCGCCAGGTCCACGGCACGGCCGCCTGCAGCAGGTTCGGCCAGGACATGCTCGCGGGCGCCGTCTGGACGGCGCCTTCGGGTGTCCGCTGGTTCCTCGCGGCCGGCAGCCGGCGCGTCCGCTCGGTCGAGGCCGCGGGCCCGGTCACCGCCAGGGCGCCGGGCCGCTTCCTGGCCGTACGGCTCCCCGCCGCCCGCACCACGGAGGCCGACGGCGGCGTACGCCTCTCCGGAACCCTCGACCCCGGTTCACGCCTGGACGGCTGGACAGCCGGTACGCGGACCTCGTCGGCCGCCACCCGGACGCGAGCGGAAGCCGCCGGCCCCCTCAGGGACGGACGATCGCCCGCTCCAGCAGCCCGTGCAGCGCCTTCTTCTCCTCCTCGCTGAGCCCGGCCAGCGGCGAGTCCACGGCGAGCAGCCCGGTCAGCCGCTCGCGCAACGCGGCGCCCTCCGGGGTCAGGACGAGGTGCTTGGCGCGCCGGTCGGTGGGGTGCGGGCGGCGCTCGACCAGGCCCTGCTTCTCCAGCCGGTCGATGACGAAGGTGGTGTTGGAGGGCTCGCAGCTCATGCGCTCCGCGAGCTCCCGCATGGTCATGGGCCCGCTCATCTCCCGGAGGGCGGTTGCCTGCGGCGCCGTGAGCCCCAGGCGGCCGGCACGCTCGCGCACGTGCTCGGAGATCTGCTGGGCCAGCCCGTTCACCAGGCCGCACAGCTGGCGCTCGGCGATGGCCTGCGGCTCGGGGGGCGTCGTCATGGCGCCACCCTACCAACTTCCTCAAGGCAGAATATTTACAGCTTGAATGATTCGAGCTTGATCCTTATGGTGGTGATCACTGCGGGGTGGAAATCCCCGCTCTCCTGACGCACCCTCACGAGGACTGCTCCATGCCCAACATGACGACCACTCACGACGAGCGACTGCGCCGCCCGTCCGGGATCCGCTCCCTCCGGCTCGGCGGGACGAAGGTCTCGTACGTGCCGGACGGCGCCGTACGGCTCAGGCCCACCGCCGTACTCCCGGACACCACCGACCGGACCTGGGCCGACCACCCGGAATACCTGGACGCCACCGGCCACCTCGCCGGCAGCGTCGGCGCCCTGCTCGTGGAAAACGGCGACCGCGCGCTGCTGATCGATTCCGGCTTCGGCCCCCGCTCGTACCGTCCCGGCCCGGACGGCCCGATCGAGGAGATCCACGGCGGCGCGCTCCTCGACGGCCTCGCCGAACTCGGCCGTGCCCCGGAGGACATCGAGGCCATCGCCTTCACCCACCTCCACGCCGACCACCTCGGCTGGGCGTGCCTCCCGGTGCCGGGCACCGGCCGCCTCGCGTTCGGCCACGCCCGCCACCTGCTCTCGGAGCAGGAATGGGACTCACGTGACGAACTGGCCGCCCAGGGCCTGGCCGACGAGGTCGCGGCCCTCGCGCCCCGCGTGCACACCGTCGCGGACGGCCAGGAGATCTTCCCCGGCGTCCACGCGAGGATCGTCCCGGGCCACACCGCCGGCCACGCCGAGTACGTCATCACCGGGGGAGGCCGGCGCCTGATCGCCTTCGGCGACGCGGCCCACTCGCCGCTCCAGATCGACCACCCGGAATGGTCCTCGGCCTTCGACCACGACCCGGCCCGCACCGCAGCCCACCGCCGCCGCCTCGTGACCGAACTGGCGGAACCCGGCACCCTCGGCTTCGGCGTCCACTTCGCCGACGTGGTCTTCGGCCACGCCAACCCCTCCGACGGGCGCCCCACATGGCGCCCCGCCACCGCCTGACGGGGGCCGGGCGCGGTCTGCGAGGCTGTGCGGGTGACCGAGACGACGCCCTACGACGCCGACCGCGCCCGATTCACCCGCCACGCCCTGGCCCGGCTGGTCCTGTGCGACCACGCCGCGGACCTGGCAGACGCAGCCGGGGTCACCGACGCCGCGCCCCCGCCGACCGGTTCCGTCTAGTCGGCAACGGCGCTTCCCCGAGGCCCGCCCCGCTCGGCGTGCCTGGTGAACCACTCGGTGCCCAGCAGCCCTTCGCGGGCCGGGGCCGGCAGGCCGGACAGGAGGGCCGGGAGCGAGCGGGCCCGGCGGGCCTCGGAGCGGTGCGCCAGGATGGCCGCCCACTTCCGGCCGGCCCAGGGCCGCACGTCGACCGCCGTGGTGACGTGGGCGTCCGGGACGGTGTGCAGCCGCTTGCCGACGCCGGCCAGCAGGTCCGCCAGTGCCGCCGACGCGGATTCCGGGTGCGTGGCGAGGTACACCGCGCGGGGTCGCCACGGCGGCCCCGCTTCCGGGTACGAGCCACCCGACCCGGCGGCCTGCGCAGCGAGCACGGTCACCCGGTGCGTGCGGACGTGATCGGGGTGCCCCGAGGACCCGTGTGCGTCGTGCGTGACCACGACCTCCGGGCGGAACTCCCGGATGTGGGCCACGAGGCTCCCGACCGCCACGCCGAGCGGCACGTCGAGGAGGCGGGGGCCCGGGGAGGACTCCGGTACGCGGGCGTCGGCGAAGCCGAGCAGCCGGGGCGTACCCGCGCCGAGGAGCCGCAGGGCCCCGGCGAGCTCGGCGGCCCGGTGCGTGCCGGTCGCCCACGTGGCGGTGACCACGGCCGTGCGGGCTCCGTCGGCGGCGTGCCGTGCGAGCAGGCCGCCGGCGGCCAGGGTCTCGTCGTCGGGGTGCGCGAACACCCCGAGCAGGCTGGGCAGGCCCACCCTTCCCTCCCTCCGTCGGCTGCGCACGGCTCCCCTACCCCGCCGAAGGCGGCCGCGACCCGTCAGTCCAGGCAGAACTCGTTGCCCTCCGGGTCCGCCATCACGATGAAGCCGGTGCTCAGCGGGGGTTCCGGTTCGAAGCGGCGCAGCCGTGTGGCGCCCAGGGACACCAGACGGTCGCACTCGCCCTCCAGCGCGGTCATCCGGTCGTCCCCCTGGAGTCCGGGCGCGGCCCGGACGTCGAGGTGGACCCGGTTCTTGGCCGTCTTGCCCTCCGGCACCTGCTGGAAGAACACCCGCGGCCCGTCCCCGTCCGGGTCCTCGATGGCCGACCGGCTGTTCCGCTGGTCCTCCGGTACGCCGACCCGCGCGAGGAACACGTCCCACGCGGCCAGCGGATCCCCGCCAGGAACCGGATCCACGCCGGGCGGCCACGGGTGGGTGTACCCCAGGGCCTCGCACCAGAAGATCGACAGCGCCCGCGGGTCGTGGGCGTCGAAGGTGACCTGGAAGCTGCGGCTCATCGGTGTGCTCCGTTCCTGACCTCTCCTGCGGGCGGACCGCGCCGCCCCCGCCCCCACCCTCACACCCCGCGTGCCCGCCGAGCTCCCGCCCCGCCGAGGAGACCGGCGCCCGGATCTCACAGGCGGAAAGTCTGTTCGAGAAACATTTGGTCGGTTACCGTCGTTTGCCCCCATAGATGCCGCAGTCGCCCGCCCCGCCGTGGTGCGCTCACCCGGCCGACGCCCCGGAACGCCATGCAGAGTCCTCGCACCATCCCCGCCGTTCTCATAGCCTCCGCCGCGCTGGCGGCCCTGGTCGGCTGCTCCACCGGCGCCGACGCCGCCGTGCCGGCAGGCGGCACACCCGCCGCGGCTCCGGCCCGGTCCGCCGCCTCCGCCCACCTCGTCACCGCTCCCACGGCGACCCCGTCGTCGGCCGCGGCCACGGCCCCGGCCGCCTCCGCCGCTTCCCCGGAGCCCGCCGCCGCACCCGCCGCCGACGACGACGCCCGCACCCGCCCCGCGGTCCTGGCCATACCCGAGATAGGCCTGGCAGGCCTGCGCGTCCTCCCGTACGAGGGCACCACGGACGACTGGCCCGGCACCCGCATCCAGAACCAGGGCCTGGGCGCCAGCCCGTACGGGCCCCGGGGCGGTGTCGCGCCCGGCGAGGTCGGGAACTACCTGGTCACCGCCCACCGGCTCTCCGCAGGCGGCCCGCTGCGCGACCTCCCGGCCCTGGACCCCGGCGACTCCGTCTTCGTGACCACGGGCGGCGTGGTGCACGAGTACCGGATCACCGATACCCGCAAGACGTCCTTCCGGTCGGCCGCCTCCCTGGCCGAGCAGCGCGCGGCGGTCCCGGGCGAGCCGGGCGCGGAACCCGTCAAGCCCATGATCACGATCTCCACCTGCGCCACCCCGGAGGACAACGCCGAGGGCAACTACTGGCGTGACGACCGGGGCAACCCCGAGCACCGCATCGACAAGATCGGCGTGCTGGTCTCCTCCAGGCCCCAGTGAGGGGGCCCGCCGTGCGGTGACCCCGACAGCTGCACCCCCGCACGCCAACGGCTGCACCCCCGCACGCCAACGGCAGCGGACCCGCAGGCCGACGGCACCAGGCCCGCACGCCGACGGCAGCAGGCCCGCACCCCAACGACGGCCGGGCCCACACGCACGGCGGCGGGCCCGGGGCGTCCGTCCTACCCGCCCGCCCGTTCCGCCGTGACCAGCAGGTACTCCCACTCCATGGCGCCGTCGGCGAGGTACCGCCCGGCCAGCTCCGCCAGGGCCGTGTCCAGGGCCGCGACCCGCTCGGGGTCGTCGCCCACGGCCCGGTACGTCGCGATCGTCGGCCCGTAACAGGTCTTGAAGAACTCGCGGAAGTCCTCCGGCCGGGCGAACCGGTCGACCCGGACCGCCCGCCGCCGCGCTTCGAGGCCCGACACCCGGTCACCGAACAGCTCCCGTACGTGCTCCTCGGAGCCCCACAGCGGCGGCGGCGACGCACCGGGCGGCGGCGGGGGCGCGTACGGGCGCATCGTCGCGAACATCTGCCCGATGAAGCCCTCCGGGGTCCAGTTGACCAGCCCGATCGTGCCGCCCGGCCGGACGACCCTGACCAGCTCGTCGGCCGTCCGCTGATGGTGCGGCGCGAACATCACGCCGACGCAGGACATCACCGTGTCGAACGAGCCGTCCGCGAACGGCAGCGCCTCGGCGTCCGCCTCGCGCCACTCCAGCTGCGCACCGTGCTCCGCCGCGAACCGGCGCCCGGCCTCCAGCAGCTCGGGCGTCAGGTCGGAGGCGACCACGTCGGCACCGAGGAGTGCGGCCGGGACGGCCGCGTTCCCGGAACCGGCCGCCACGTCCAGCACCCGGTCACCCGCCCGTACCCCGCAGGCCTCCACCAGCGCGGGGCCGAGCGCCGCGATGACGTCCGTGGCCACGGCCGGGTAGTCGCCCAGCGCCCACATCGCCCGGTGCTTCGCCTTGAGGGCCTGGTCGGCGGGGTCGGCCGGGCCGGCCCGGGCCGCGTCGTTCGCCTCACTCATGCCGGATTCCTCCGTATCCACACGGTCACGGTCGGTACCCGAGCCTAGGGCTCCCCGACCGGCCCCGCGCGGCGAGACCGTGCGGCAGAGCCCCCAGTCCCGCGGCTCTGCCCCGGGCCACGTCCCCGCCCCCGGACTCCGGCCCCGTCCCGGGCCACGTCCCCCGCCGGCCTCAGTCCTGCCAGTAGAACAGCAGGTCCCGGACGGAGAGCGGGTTCCGGTGGCCGAAGAAGTAGACGCCCAGCCCCGTGACCACGAGGTCCCCGACGGCATCGTCGATCCACCGGAACCCGGCCGCCTCCAGCGCCCCGCGGACGGCAGGGTCCTCCCCGTGGCCCGCCGCGAACCGCCCGAGGTCGCTGATGTGCACCTCCGGCAAGTCGCCCCGCGGGCCGGCCGGCTCGTCCCCGTACCCGATCACGTGGTACGTGCCGCCACCCTGCCGGTGTGCCTCGCCGCACGACAGCGGCGGCCGCGGGCGCAGCCCCGCCGCCCCCAGCGCCGCCGTGGCGCGGCGCAGCTGCGCCGCCACGTCCACCGGAGCCGGCGGCTCGGCGCACAGCGTCTCGATCCGCCACCGCGGGTCGCTCGCCGCCTCGCACTCCGCCCCGTACTCGTGCAGGACCGCGGCCCGCAGCTCCTCGTCCATGCCGGGTACGTCGACCCGGGGGCGCCCCAGCTCCTCGTACAGCTCCCTGGTCCGCGCCGCGTCCCCGGTCAGCCGGTGCAGCGCGTACGCCGCCCAGAGCGCCGCCGACGTGCCCGGACCCTCCGTCAGGAACCGCCGCAGCCGGTCGGGGTCGGTCAGCAGCGACTGGGCCAGGTACGCCACCGCCGGGTCGGGGTCGGCCAGCGCCGGGGTCACGTCGCCGCCCACGCGGTCGAGCATCCGCACCGCGTACGCCCGGTCCTCGGGCCGGCCCCCGTCGAGCAGCTCCCGCACCGCCGGCGCGCCGTACCGGCCGGCCAGCACGTCGAGCCCGGCCTCGCCGGTCAGCCGTCGCCGGTGCCACGGGCTGAACGCCAGCGTGGCCAGCTCGGGGACCGCCGTCAGGTCACCGAGCGCAGCCCGCGCCTCCAGCACCGCCTCGGGCATCCCGTACGCGCTCTCGTCCCGCCGCGCAGGATCCCGCAGCCAGGGCAGCAACTCCGGCCGCCCGGCGAGCAGTCGGAGCAGCGCGAGCCGGACCGACCCCGTGTCGCCGGCGTCGCGCACCCGGTCCAGCAGCACGGGCACCCAGCGCTCCGGCACCCGTCCCTCCAGCGCGGCGGCACACGCGTTCCGGCGCCACCACGGCTGCGCCGCGTCGGCGGCACACCGCGCGAGCGCCTCCGCGTCGAACGCCCGCAGGCCGTCGGAATCGATCCGCCCCGACTCGGGCGTCAGGCTCTTCAGCGTCACCGGCATCCGGCGATGCTACGCGGCCCCCGCCTCCCCGACGACCGCATTCGGCAGCCGCTTGAGCTCCACCCCGAACTCGGCGGCGTAGGCCGCGAGCAGCTCCGCCTCCCCGAGTTCCCGCACGTCCCGGCCGCCGTCCGGCGCGGTACGGATCAGCCGGCCGCCACTGAGGGTGGTGCGCCCGCCGTCGGGCGTGAGCCGCGAGCACATGGGGGCCCGTCGGAAGGGCGAGTCGGGCGAGGTGGCCTGCCACCAGCAGGTGGGAACGAAGTCCGCGAGCGCGTACGGCCGCGGGTCCAGGCGGTACTGAGGGCTGCCGTCCTGGACGACGTCGAGCAGGTCGCCGTACGGGGCGACGGTGAACGCCCCCGCCGGGTCGTCCTGCGGGCCGCGCCGGTCCAGGCGCAGCGGCAGCAGGCTGAAGCGGCCGAAGCCGACGTCGGCCAGCCAGGGTTCGTCCAGGTCGACGCGCAGCGCCAGGTGGTCGAAGGGCGGCCCGGGCCGCTCGCCGTCGAACACCCGGCCCGCGAGCAGCGACACCCGGAAGCCGAGGGCCTCCAGCAACGCCGCGAACAGGCCGTTGAGTTCGTAGCAGAAGCCGCCGCGCCGACCGGTGACGATCTTCTCGAAGAGGGCCTGGACCTCCAGGACGACGGGCTCGTCCAGGTGGATGCTCAGGTTCTCGAAGGGCACCGCGCCGAGATGGGCCCGTTGGAGCGCGGCCAGCGCCGCCGCGTCGGCCCGCTCGGGCCGGGCGAGCCCGATCCGGTCGAGATAGGCGTCGACCTGCCGCGCGTCGAGCGGGCGGCCGGATGCAGTCGCAGAATGATCCATCACGCCATTCCACCCCGTCAGCCGCCCCACGGCCATCCGCCCTTGGACCTAGGCCGTGTCCTTCGGACCAGGCCGTCCCCCTCGGATCAGCGGACCGCGACACGACCGGCACAGCGCGTGGGTGTTCGGCCACCTCGATCATGTCCGCGGCGGTACCGTGGCCCCGCTCCGGCCACCGCACCCGGTGTCCGGGCCCAGGGGGAGGGGCGGGGGCTCTTGTTCGGACAGACAGTCACGGCCGGGGCGACGGACGGCCGGCGCAGGCCGGTGCGGGCCCGGGGCAGGTGGCGCATCGCGGGGATCCTGGCCGCCGCCGCACTGGTGCTGGGCGCCAACCCGCCGCCGGCCGGGCCCGCCGCGCGGGCCGGAGCGCCCCCGTCGCAGGCCGTGCCCGGCTCCTGGCAGCGCCCGGTCCCGGGCGGCGCCTCCGCGCGGCTGGAGACCGACCCCAAGGGCGGCATCACCGTGCAGGACTGCGACGGGTCCGACGGCACCGCCCCTGCCACGCGCCGCTTCAGCGCGACCGGCACTGCCCTGCCGGGCGCGCCCGCGGGCGCGTTGGCCATGTGCGTCCGCACGGTCACCGGCTCCGGTCTGACGGTCGGCATCCGGCCCCGCCCGCGCACCGACAACCGGGACCCGTCGATCGTGGTGGCCTACCGCGGCGCGGACCTCGTGTGGTCCCGCCCGATCACCTCCACCTGCAACAACGCGCCCCTGGGCGTGTGGAAGCTGATGAACGGCGCCGACGGCAACGTGTACGGGACGGCGAGCGCGTACACGCCCTGCGGCCCCCAGCAAGCGGTGTTCGGGATCTCGGCCGCGACCGGCGCGCTCCTCTTCGTCAACCGCTCCGCGAGCGCGTACGAACTGGTCGGCACGCACCGGCGCGGACTGGTGGCGACCTACGGCGACGACAGCGAGGGGGTCCGGTTCCTGGACTACCGGGGCCGCGAGTACGGGCGCGTCAAGGTGGTCGGCTCCGCCAGGGAGATGGCGCAGCGGCTCGCGGTCAACCCGGACGGCTACGTCTTCGCGTACCTGACCGACCGCACCGGCACCACGACCCGTCCGGACTGCGGGGCGTACTACGCCGCCAACCGCATGGAGGTCTTCAACACCTCGGGCCGCACCGGCCGTTACACCTTCCCCTACTGCACCACGGCGAACGTCAACGACTGGTCCGCGGCGTCCTGGGGCATGCCCGTCCTCCTCAGCGGCTCCCGCACGGACGTGCCGAACCCGGACCGCGTCATGGCCTTCGACACCAAGGCCCGCAGGCTCTTCTCCCGCACGGTCCTGGTGCGCGGCGAGGACCGGGCCTACGGCGCGCTGGCCGTCCACGCCGACAGCCGCGGGCGGATCCTGCTCCCCTCCAACATGGTGTACGACGGCTACACGCGCGTGAGCCTGCACGTGGACGTGCTCAGCCACAGCACCGGCGCGCTGCTCGACTCCTTCGACAGCGGCGACCTCGACGGCGCCCTCGGCCAGCACACCAACGTGTACGGATTCGCCGACGACCGGGTGTACTTCATCAAATCGGTCTGCGCCGACCAGGCCTGCACGACGTGGCAGCGGACGCTCTTCTCCCTCGGGCACACCGGCGTCGGCATGGACGAGCCCCGGGCCACGCTTCTGAAGTCCGCCCGGGCGCTGCCCGCGCCGGTGCGGATGGCGGCGCTCGGCGACTCGTACTCCTCGGGCGAGGGCAACCCGCCCTTCGACGCCGGGTCCGGGACGTGCCACCGGACCGCGCAGGCGTGGCCGCGCCTGGTGGGGGCGGAAGACCCGGGCGTGCACCTGGTCGGGCACTTCGCCTGCTCGGGGGCGAAGGCCTCGGCGTTCACGGAGTCCTTCAAGGGCGAGTCCGCCCAGGTGACGAAGCAGTTGAAGGGCCTCTCACCGGCGCCGGGGCTGGTGACGCTGACGATCGGGGGCAACGACGTCGGCTTCTCGCGGATCCTGACGCACTGCTTCGTCTCCGACTGCGTCGCCGACCGCACCATCGCCCACGCCGAGTCGTACGTCGCCGGGCCGCTGCCGGGGCTGCTGCGCAGCTCGTACGCCCTGGTGCGGTCGACCGTCCCACGCACCTCGCGGGTGCTGGTCGTGGGCTACCCCCGGCTCTTCCCCGAGCAGCAGGAGGAGACCACACGCTGCGGCTGGCTCACCCCGGCCGAACGCACCGGCCTCAACCGCCTGGCGGCCAAGCTCGACGCCGCGAGCCGCACGGCGGCCGGCACCGCCAAGGTGTCGTACCTGTCGGTGAGCGGTGTCCTGGACGGCCATGAGCTGTGCTCCGCGAAACCGTGGGTGTACGACGTGGGCCGCAACGGGGGCGACAACCGGGGCCACCCGCTCCCGGACGGCCAGCGGGCCCTCGCGAAGGCCGTGCGCGGAGCGATCGCCGCCGGCTGACGGTCCTGGGACGGGCGCTGTCCGGGTGGTGGCCGCCCGCCGCCGGCCAACCGCACCGGGAGGGACACGCTGGCGGCCCGACCTAGGCCGTGTCCCCCGGATCAGTCCGCGTCCCCTTCGGATCAGGCCGTGTCCCGTTCCGGCTCGGGCTGCTCCACCACGCTGGTGCCGCTGCCCGGCTGGGACTCCCACGTCCACGTCTCCTCCAGCCGGAGACGGCCGTCGGGGAGGACCGTCACGAGCGAGGTGCAGTGGCCGGAGGCGGTGGTGCCGTCGACGCGGAGCTGTACGTACCGGAAGTCGAGGGTGTCGCCCGCCCGCGTGCCGACCAGGTGCCCCCTCACCACGTCCCCGCCGCGGTATTCGGCCCAGATCCGGCCGTCCTGCTCGTGGTAGTCGAACCGGGTCTGCCGGCCGACCTGGCCCGGTGACTGGTCGGCCACGGGGACGAAGAGCAGACCGTCGAGCGAGCGCGCCACGTGTGTCTCCTGGAGTTGCGGAACGAACGGAACGGAGGGGAGGAGGGGTTGGGCAAGGGCAACGGCGACCGACCCTACCCCGGCCGCCGCGGCCGCCCCGGCCCCCGTCCGCGCGGTGATGTCGGCGGGGCGTGCGACGATCCCAGACATGATCGTCGCCCTGGCCTCCCTCGTGCCCGCCCCCGGTACGCCGCACGCCTCCACCACGTACACGGACTGGGTCGCCGCCCACGACCCGGCGGCCCTCGACCCGGCGCGCGCCCTGCTGGAGGAGATGCGCACCGAACTCGGCCGCTCCTCGGCCAAGCCCGGCCGGTTCGTGGACGCCATGGCGACCAGGGCCCGGCGCCTCCCGCCGGCCCATCTGCCGTGGTTCTGGGACACGGTGGGCCACCGGCTCATCGGGTACGGGAGCCGGCCCGGCGGGCGGGCCTACGCGGCGGCACGGGGGGCCGAGGCCGAGCACGCGCTGCCGGTCGACGCCGCCTACCGACGGGCCAACGCCCTGCTGTTCGCGGCGGGCGGGGCCATGCCCGCCAAGGAGTTCGGCGCCCACCAGCGCTTCCTCGCCGAGGCGTTGGAGCCGGCGGCCGCGCACACCGCCCTGGAGGCGTTCCTCAGCGCGTGGGCCGGCTCCCGCGCGGACCTCCCGGCCGATCTCGTCCGCCGCGTACGGGCCTCGGCGAAGGCGGCGGGGCACGGCGAGGAGGAGGTCGCGCGGGTGGTCGCCGCCGTGCTCGCGGTCACGCGGGGGAAGACGGTGCCGGATTCCCTGCTCGACGCCGCTGCCGTGGTCCTGGCCGCCCACCCGCCGGCGGACACCCTGGCCGCCGGGCTCGTCGAGGTCTTCCCGGACGGCGCCACCGACGGCGGCCCCTGGCTCGGGATGCTCATCGGCTGCGGCGCCACCGAGGCGATGGAGTCGGGCCGGCTGGTGCCGGCCGGCGGTTTGCACCGGTGGGTGGGCCACTTCGTGCACATGTACCAGTACGCCGCCCAGTCCGGCGGCGGGGTCGCCCGGCAGCCGCTGCCCGCGGAGTTCCTCGACCTCGTCGTCCGGCTGGGCCCCCGGCTGCGCGCCGAGGGCGGCACGGTGACCGTCCACACCACCCGGCACCACTACCACGGATTCGACGCCGACGTGCTGGACGCCTGCCTGGCGGCCGGCGTCGCCGTCGCGGACCCGGGCCCGGAGACGCGGATGCGGTTCTGGGGCGAGCGGTCCCGGCGGGACCTCGTCGCGCTGGCCGCCGACCCGGTGTTCGGACCCCGGCTGGAGGACACCGTGCACGAGGGTCTGAGTGCGCCCGGCCGCTCGATGATCCGCCGGCGCAGGTCCGGTTCGGCGGTGACCCTGCTGCCGGGCGTCCAGGGCATCGCGCAGGAGGTCGCCGTACGCGTCGGCAAGCTCGTCGGGACCGTCGCGGGCGGCGGCATGGCGGGCGCCGAGGAGGCCGTGGCCGAGCTGGAGACGCTGCTGGACCGGCCCACGGTGACGGCACTGGACGGGATCGCCGATGCGCTCGCGGAGGCGGGAGCGGCCGGCGCGCTGCGGCGCTCCCTGACGGCCGGCCTCCCGGAGGAAGTCGCCTGGCCCGCCCTGGAGGAGGTGTACGCGGAGTTCGCGGCGGAAGCGGCGGCGGGCCCGGAAGCCGTGGCGGGCCCGGAAGCCGTGGCGGGCCCGGGAGCGGAGGGCCCGGGAGCCGCGGCGGAAGAAGAGGCGCTGCCCGGGGTGCCCGGCGTGGCCGGGGTGACCTCCAGCTGGCCGGTGCTGACGGTCTTCTCGCGCGACCGCGCCGTCGCGGTCGCCCCGGACGGGGTGCGCGCCAGGTGCCGATTCACCCTGCCCGACGACGCGACCGTGTTCGCCGTGCACCACGTCGGCGGCTCGTTCCTCGTGAGCTGGTCCGTCGCCCCCAGCCCCTACTTCTGCGACACCGCCGTCTGGGCCGACCGCCCCGACGAGCCCTTCACCCCGGATGAGCAGGGCGGCCTGGTGGCGTTCGGCGGCAGCCTCGACGGCGCGTACGGCTTCCAGTTCGAGACCGCCGACGGCGGCGGCCGGCACGGCGGCCACCGGGTGCTCAGGCCCGGCGGCCGCGAGGGCATCGACCGCGACGAACTCCAGCTCGGCGACGGCGAGCGGATCTGGACCAACGCCGTGTTCGGTCGTCGGCCCTGGCAGGTCGTGGACCCGGTCACGGGCGTACCCGGGGAGCCGGAGCCGCTGCCCGACTTCCCGGGCCGCGCCGCCGACCCCGACCCGGCGGCCGACCCCTGCGAGGCCGACCTGACCCTCGCCGCCGAGGCGCTCCAGCTGGCGCCGCTGCCCGCCGGCCTCACCGGTTCGCCGCTGGGCAGCAGGGACGGACTGGTCGGCACACGGGTGCTGTTCCGTACGCGCCACCGCCACCACGCCCCCGACCACTACCTCGTGGAGAGCGTGGACGGCCGCACGGCCCGCTTCGACATCGACCGCCAGGGCCAGGAGCCGTGGGGCCTGTGGGCGCCGCCGGAGGGAGCGGCCCAGGACGTGGTCCTCGCCGAGGCCAAGACCCGTACGGGGGTACGCGGTTACGCCGCCGACGGCACCCTGCTGTGGGAGCTGGACGGCCACCCCTCGCCGCGCCACCCCCGCGGCCGCCCGGACCGGCAGGCCACCGTGTCGAACGGCGTGGCCCTGCCACCCGCCTTCTGGTACCTGCTGCGGACCCGGGACACGGCCGGCTCGCGTGCCCTGCGCTCGGTGGCACCCCACACCGCGGAAGCCCTGCTCACGGCCGCCCGCGCGGACGCCGCCCGCGCGGATGCCGCCGGCGCCGGAGCCGCGGCCGCAGAGGTCCCGGGCACCTCCGCGGACGCCACCGCTCGCACCGTAGCCCCGGCCCCGCCCAGCGGAGCCCCGGGCCCCCGCACCGGCACTCCGGCCGCCCCCGCCCTCCGCGCCGTGGTCGCCCGGGAGCTGCCGGACCTCACCGACCCGGTGCTGGTCGAGGCCGTCGTGGCCGTGGCCCTGCGCGCCGCCCGCGTGGAGGAGCGCAGGCTCGCCCTGCACCGCCGGGTCACCCTCCTCGCCCAGGTGCCCCCGGCCCCGCCCCGCGCCTCCGCGCCCGACTCCGCGCTCGTCCCCGCCCTCATCGGGCTCGTCCCCCTGGAGGACGCGGACGCCTGGCGGCGCTCCCCGGACGCACAACTGCCCGCCACCCTGGGCGCCCTGGCCGCCGACGGCGCCTGCCTGGCGGGAAGCCTCACGGAGGAGGTGCGGCGGCTCGCGCCGCCCGCACCCCCGCGCGACTGGTCGGCGCTGCTCGGCGCCGTCGACGCGGTGGCCTGGCGGGTGGCCGTGGCGCCCACCGGCGACGCGGACCGCGCCGCCCTCACGGCCCTGCTCGAAACCTGGACCGACCAGCCGTTCGCCCGCCCCGGACGGTGGTGGACGGGCCGGGCCGCCGCCGGCGTGCTCGACGCCCTGCGCGGGGACGGCACCCCCGTCGTCTCCTGGCCGGTGCGGGCCGGCGGGTCGCAGCACTGGTTCGTGGCCCCGGCCGCCACGGATCCCGCGCACGACCCGGTACTGGCCGCCGTGCCCGAGGCCCGCCCCGTGCGAGTGGAGCAGGACGACGCGGCACGGCTGCAGGCCCTCCTCACCGCCGTCGCCGAGCACGGCCCGCTGCCGGTGACCGAGCCGCTCGCCGCCCGGTTCGCCGAACGCACCGGCGTGCGCCGGGCGGTGGCCCGGCTCGTGCTGGCCGGCCTGGTCGCCCGGTCCGACCGGGACGAGCACCGCGCCCTGGTCGGCAAGGCCCCGTACCGCGCGACGCCGATGACCACGGAGACGTACGACCGGCTGCGCGCCCGGCTCGGGGGAGCCGGCCGGCGCGCCGTCCTCGCCGCGGGGGTCCCCGCCGACCCGGCCGAACTGTGGCGCCCGGGCGGACCGGAAGCCGCCGCCGACCGGATGGCCGAGGCGTGGTGCGGGCTGCTCGGCGCGCTCCCGGCCGTGGACGACGCGGCGGCCGACGCCCTGGAAACCGACCTGCAGCTGCCCGACCTGTGGGCCCGCCGCCTCGCCGGCGGGTACGCGGCCGCCCGCGACACGACCGTCCCGGCGGCCGGCTGGAGCCTGGCGGCCACCCCGTACGGCATCGCGGCCGAGGTGCGCGCCGAACCGCCGGCCGGCGTCGAAGTGCCGTACCGGACCCCGGTGGGCGCCCCGCTCCAGGACATCGCGAGCGCTCTCGCGTGGGCGTGGACCGACCGGCCGGCCGGCGACCCCGCGGTCGCGGGCGCGCCGGACGTCCACGACCGGCTCCGGGCCGAACTCGCGCGCCCGGAACTGCTGCTGGCGCTGCCCGGCGGGCGGGTCCAGGACACCTCGGCGCGGATCGCGGAGCGGTTCGGGCCGGCCACCCTGCCCGTGGCCATGGACGCCCGCAAGGAGGAGGGGCCGGTCCCGGTGACGGCGTACGACTCCGGCCCGCTCGTGGTGTGCGCGCCGGGGGGCCAGACGTTCGTCCGGCCCGCTGCGGTCACGGACGCCGAGGTGTGGCGGCGCGTGCGCGAGGGCACCGGCCTCACCGAGGAACTGGACCGGCTGGAACCGCTGTTGCCCGGCGGCGGTCTGGAGCGGATGAAGCGCCGGGCCGCCTCGGGTGCGGTGCCGCCGGGCACGTACGAGGCGGATCCGCGGCGGTCCTGCCCGGACCTGGTCGCCCGTGTCGCCGAGGCCCTCGGCACCGGCTCCGACGCGGCGGCGCTCTACCTCCAGCTGGCGGCCCTGGCCGCGCCCACCGACCGCAACGTACGGCGGTGGAACGGCTGGTCGAGCAAGCGGCACGCCGCGGTCCGGACCGAACTGCTCGGCACGGGCCGGGTCGTGGAGGCCAAGCGCGCCCGCGCCGGCCGGACCCTCTTCCTCCCCGGCGGCTGGACCGAACTCAAGGCGCCGCACCTGCCGCTGGAGACCGCGAAGCTCGCCACCCACCAGGTGCGTCCGCTGTGGGGGAACCGCATCCACGCGCCGTTCGGCCGCATCCTGCCCACCGCACCGCTGCACGAGCTGTTCGCGGAGGCCTGGGACCGGCTGGCCGGCTCGGCGGAGGGCACCGGGGAGGGAGGCGGGGACGGCACCGCCTGAGCCGTTGAGCGTTCGTTTACCCCTGCGCGGCACAGTGGTCCGCAGGGGTACTGCGAGCGGAATCGGCCGTGTGGGGCGGTCGCGCGGTACGCCGGGAGAGAGTGGGGGAGCGCATGACCACGGCCGCGTACACGAACCGGGCCAGCCTGCGGTACTCGATCGCCTTCATCGGCCACGCCGACCTGGAGGGCGAGGTCGAAAGCGTCTCGCACCAGGCCCTGCGCGGGGACAACTACTACCAGGACCTGCCCGAACCGAAGGACTGGACCGGCGCCCTGCGGGGCGTCCAGCACCGCAAGGACGCCGAGCGGCAGGTCGTGAACCTGCTCGCCGACGCGATCTACCGGCACCTCGGCTGCACCAGCACCGCGCAGTACAAGGCCCGCATCGCCGCCGTCCGCCGCGGCACCGTCGACCTGTACTCCGACATGGGCCCGTGCCACTCCTGCCGGTCCGTGATCAAGGACTTCCGCACCGACTTCCCGACGCTCGGCATCCAGGTCCGCTACCGCAACTCCCTGCACGGGGGCGGCACGGCGGCCCTGATCTCGGCGGGCGACGGCCTGTACGGCAGCTACGGCATCGGCGACGCCACCCAGCGCCCGGACGGCCAGTGGGTCAAGAACTACCCCGGAGCCCCCGTGCCCGCGGCCACCGCCACCTTCGACGCCAAGGTCGCCGGCCCGGACGGCATGCGCTTCCGGGGCACCACCGACGCGGTCGACCAGCAGCCCCACGCCCCGTACCTGTACCCGGCACCGAACGCGACGGCGGCACCGCTCGACGAGGTGACCGCCGTCCTGGACCGGGTCGCCCAGTCCGTACGCGACCAGATGGCTCCGGGCGGGCAGATGCGTCCGCAGTCCTTCCGGCAGTGGATCCGCGGCATCGACCAGGGGACCGTCCGGCTCAGCTGCGAGCGGGGACCGAGCCAGGCGGGCCGCACCGCGGTCGCGGCCTTCGTCGCCGACTTCCCCAAGGTGCGGGTCGAGCTGTCCTACCCGGGCACCGGAGCCCAGACCGACGGGTACGGGTACACGGACGCCACCCAGCGCCCCGACGGCACGTGGCTCAAGGCCTTCGCCGCCGCCCGCTGACCGACACCTCGCACGGCACCACCACCCCTGCCCGTACGGCCGCCCGCGGCGGACCGTGCGGGCAGCACGTGCTTCCCGTACGGCTGCGGGAGGAGGCCAGGCGCGGCCCCGGGACCGCCGCTCCGCCGGGCCTCAGGCCTCCGCCCACGAGCGCAGCAGCGCCTGGCGCTGCCGGGCCTTCGGCGTACCGTGGTGCCCGTCGCCGCGCGCCCAGGCGGTGAGGGCCCCGGGATCCGCCTCGCCCGCGACGAAGCGGGCGAGCAGCGACTGGGAGAGCTCGACCTCGTCGGTCGGGTAGCCGCCCGACACCGCGGCGTGCACCGACACCTCCTCGGTGACGTCCACCTCCGGGTCCGTCGCGGTCAGGCGCAGGCTCATCTCCGCCGGCTCGTCACCGCTCCCGCCGACCGCCGCGAGCAGCACCTCGAACGCCTGCCCGAGGCGGCGGGCCGTGCCTTTCACGGGTACGTCCACCACCGACGCCGCGCGGAGCTCCTCCCACGCCCACGTCCGGGTGCCGTACGGGTCCTCCGCCACCACACCCTCGGACGTCAGACGCACGCACTGGCCGTCCACGGCAGGGGGCGAACCCACGTACACCGCGTCCTCGGTGATCCAGAACAATCCGACCATCGCCACGGTTCCACCTGCCTCGTGTCACCCCCCAGCGCACCAAGGTCGCCCGCCCTCTCATCGTCACCCGCACCGAGATGCGTGGCAATCGCGGCCGCCCGTGCCGGCACCCCGCGCCCGCGCCCCCTGTCAAGTCCCGAGAACTCGCGACATGACCGGCCCCGGGGCCGAGGGCTTACTCGAAGGACCGGGGACCCGCCCACGCGATCAAGGAGCGAGACCATGCGCACAGCCGACCCGAACCCGACGCCCTCCACCGAGGGGAGGCCGTCATGAGTTCCCTGCCCCCGCCGTCCGAGCGCCCCACCGGCCCGCCGTCCGGGCCGCTGTCCGGCCGGCGCACCGACGAGCTGCCACCGCCCCCGAGCCCCCCGCCACGGCCAGGACCACCACCCCCGCCCTCCGGGGCGTCGGGTCCGCCGTCGGGACCGCCGTCCGGTCCCTCGGGTCCGCCGTCCGGGCCGTCCGGCCCCCCTTCGGGCCCGTCGGGTCCGAGGGGCGGCGGCGACCCCGGGGACGCCGACGGCCCCGCGCACGCGCCCCGCCGCCGGCCGTCACGCAGGACCCTGCTGAGTGCCGGCACGGCCGTGGTGGTCGGCACGGCGGCCGTCCTCACCTTCACCCTCATGGGCGGGGAGCGGGCCGTCGGCGGAGAGGTCTTCCTGCAGTCCGCCGCGGGCGCGGGGCCCGACCCCTTCACCCCCTCGACGACCACGGAGGCGGCCGAAGGGAACGACTCCGCCGGACCCGTCACCGCGTCCCAGGCCGCCACCAACCCGCGCCAGACCATGCAGGCCACCCGCGCCCTGGAGGTCGACGGCGCGCACCCCGGCCTGTACGGCGGCACCCGGAACGTGGCGAGCTGCGACGTGGAGCGCCAGATCGGCTACCTCACGAAGCACCGGGACAAGGGCCGGGCGTTCGCGGCCCCGCTGAACATCGAGGAGTCCGCCGTCCCCGCGTACCTGCGGTCGCTGACGCCGGTACGGCTGGGCTGGGACACGCGGGTCACCAACCACGGGTACAAGGCCGGCGCACCCACGAGCTACCAGGCCATCCTGCAGGCGGGCACGGCCGTGCTGGTCGACGACCGCGGTGTACCGCGGGTGCGCTGCGCGTGCGGCAACCCGCTGGCATCGCCGGTCGCGGTCAGGGGCGCGCAGACGTACAGCGGCAAGGAGTGGACGGAGTTCCGGTACTCCGAGGTCGTGGCGGTGAAGCCGGCCGCGAAGCCGGTGGAGACGGTCACGGTGTACGACAAGGACAGCCAGGGCTGGTACGGGCGCCCGCGCGGCGACGCGAAGGCGGAAGGCGACCACGAGGTCCCCCCGCCGCAGGACCGCGCCGCCGACTCGCAGGGCCCCGCCCTTCCCGCACCCCACCCGGAGGGGGACCGGCAGCCGGGGGCCGACCCGGCGAAGGAGAAGGCCGAGGACGGTTCCGGGCGGGACCGGCATCCCGACCCGGACCCGGGCAGGGACCCCGCGGAGGACCACACCCGGAACCAGGAGCAGGACCAGTACCGGAAGGACCGGAAGCACGACCAGGACCAGAACCCCGCCCCGGCCGGGCAGCCGGAGGAGAACCCCCGGGACAAGGAGGCTCCGGCGAAGGACCCGGGCCAGGATCCCGGCAAGGACCCGGGCAAGGACCCGGTTCAGGACCCCGGCAAGGATCCGGGCAAGGACCCGGCGAAGGACCCCGGCAAGGACCCGGGCCAGGACCCGGGCAAGGACCCGGTTCAGGACCCGGGCAAGGAGCCGGGCCAAGACCCGGCGAAGGACCCGGGCAAGGAGCCGGGCCAAGACCCGGCCAAGGACCCGGCGAAGGACCCGGGCAAGGACCCGGGCAAGGAGCCGGGCCAAGACCCGGCCAAGGACCCGGCGAAGGACCCGGGCAAGGACCCGGGCAAGGACCCGGGCAAGGAGCCGGGCCAAGACCCGGCCAAGGACCCGGCCAAGGACCCGGGCAAGGACCCGGGCCAAGATCCGGCGAAGGACCCGGCCAAGGATGCCCCCGCCCACACCTCGCCGGACACCCCGGCGAAGGAGCCCGCGGACACCGGCGGCGAGGCCCCCGCCAAGAAGCCGCCCCGGGAAGCGCCCAAGGAGAAGGCGAAGGACCCCGCCGCGCCCCAGCCCGAGGAGCAGGCGGGCGACCCCGCCAAGGCTCCCGCCAAGGCCCCCGCCAAGCCCCCAGCCAAGGAGGGCACGAAGGACGGAACGTCCCCCGACCAGCAGGAGCCCCCGAAGCCGAAGGAGGGCCAGGACAAGGGCAAGGCCCCCGGGCCCGACCTCCCGCCCGACCTCCCGCCCGACCCCGGACCGAACCCCGCGGCCCCCGTCCCCGCAAGCCCCTACCCGGGGGCACCCCACGCGGCAGCGAAGACGGAGTAGCCACCCGGACCGAGGGGGCGGGGGCGGCCCGCCCGGCCCGCGAGCGCCGGCCGGGTGGCCACCCCGCCGGTGGCCCGCCGGGCGGAAGGCCGGCCGGCCCCGCGGAGTCCGTCAGCCCCGCGGCGGGTGCGTGGCGAGCCAGTGGCGCGCGATCTGCTCGCGCGTCGCGACCCAGGCCCCGCCCCGCTGCGCCACGTGCCTCAGGAAGCCGTCCAGGGCCCGGATGCGGCCCGGCCTGCCGATGATCCGGCAGTGCAGCCCGACGCTCATCATCCGCGGACGCTTGGCGCCCTCCGCGTGCAGCGCCTCGAAGGTGTCGACCAGGTACGCGAGGAGGTCGTCGGCGGTCGAGAAGCCGTTCAGGATCAGGAACTTGAAGTCGTTCGCGTCCAGGCTGTACGGGAGGACCAGGTGCGGGCGGCCGGCCGCCTCGGCGTAGAACGGCACGTCGTCGGAGTAGTCGTCCGAGTCGTAGAGGAAGCCGCCCTCCTCGGCGACCAGCCGCCGGGTCCGCGGGCTCGTCCGGCCGGTGTACCAGCCCACCGGGCGGCGGCCCACGAGCCGCTCGACCGTCGCGACCGTACGCGCGATGTCGGCGCGTTCGGTGTCCTCGGGCACGTGCCGGTAGTCGATCCACCGCCAGCCGTGGCCGGCCACCTCCCAGCCGGCCGCGCCCATCGCACGTGCCGCGTCCGGGTTGCGTTCGAGGGCCCGGCCCACGGCGTGGACGGTGAGCGGCACCCCGTGCGCGGTGACCGTCCGGTGGACGCGCCAGAACCCGGCGCGCGAGCCGTACGCGAACATCGACTCGACGTTCAAGTCGCGCCCGCCCTCCACGGGCGGCGCGCCGACGATCTCGTGGAGGTAGCCCTCCGAGGTGGCGTCGCCCTCCAGGACGCTCCGCTCGCCGCCCTCCTCGTAGTTGAGGACCAGGCTCACGGCGACCCGGGCACCCCCGGGCCAGGCGGCGTGCGGCGGCTCCGCGCCGTACCCGACGAGATCACGCGAGTGCTCGACCACGCCCGCACCCTACCCCCGCCGTCGTCACGTGCCGCGGACGCCGCGTGCGAGCCAGGGGGTGAGCGTGGTGGGGGCGATCAGCTCCCGGTACGTCTCGTCGCCCGGCACCGGTACGACGAGCCAGTGGCCCGGCGGGAACAGGCGCGCCTTGGTGTGCGCGAGCCCGGTGTACACGGACCGGAGGAACGCGGGGACCGCGTCGCGGGGGACGTCGTGGAACTCGACGCCGTCCACGGTGATCTTGGCGTCGTCCTCGGGGAAGAGGCGGACGCCCACGGCGGGGGCGCCGGCGAGTTCGACGAACGCCTCGTGCGGCAACGAGCCGTCGGGATCGACGACGGTGAAGACGCCGGCCGAGGTGCGGCGCGACGTCTGGTCGGCGCCGATGTCCTCCGACACCGTGATGCCCCGGCGGAACTCCTCCGCGATGGCCCGTATCGCGGCGACCGCGGCTTCGGTGGTCGGCAGCTGGGGATGAGTCATGATCGCGATTCTGCCCCACGCCGCCCGGCCGGGACGCCACCCCCGGCCTCCTCCCGGACCCCCACCGACCCGGCTCACCCGGAGAGCCGTCGGGTGATCGTTTCTGCTTGCTGTGTTCGCGTGACGCCAGGTCGAGGGCGCGTTCCGGCGGGCTATAGGACGCGCGGAAGGGTCAGTCGTCAGGGAGGCCGTCATGCAACGCATCCGAACCGCCGCACTCGCGCTCGCCGCGCTCCTCGCCGCCGGGGCCGGGATCGCCTACGCACAGCAGGGCGCCACCGGCGCCTCCGCGCAGCGTCAGCTCACCACGTACGTGGTGTGGGGGCGCATCGACATCAACCCGGGCCAGGTCGGCACGGCCAGGACGGACGACTGTCCGGCCGGGCAGCTGGTGACCGGCGGAGGTGGCTTCTTCTCCCATCCGGATCCGGGCGCCTTCACCATGAACGCCAGCTCCATCGCGTGGAACCAGGGGCCGAAGGGCTGGTACGTCACCGGTCGTAACACCGCCGGCAGCACCGGCAGGCTGTACACCTACGGGCTCTGCACCGACGCCGTCACCGCGCTGCCGCCGCTGAGCGAGGCCGAGGGGAACGTCCCTCCGGCTCCGCCCGGGCTGGTGCCCGGTGTTCCGCCGGGTGTCGCGGACGTGCCCGCCGGGCGCTGAACCCCGGCTTCGGTGGCCCGCCTGCCGGTGGCCGGCCGGCGGGCCCTCGTGCGGGTCAGGTGTGGAGGCGGCCGTTCGTGCCGTCGTGGGCGTCGGCGTGCTCGTCGTCGAACCAGTAGTCGCCGGCGGCGAGGTAGCGGAAGGCGTGGGTGCCGTGCGCCGGGAGCGCGACGCTGGCGGCGCGGGTGCCGTCACCCCGCGAGGTCAGGGGGTGGGCGGCCGGGTTCCAGTGGTTGAAGTCCCCGACGACGCTGACCGGGCCGGCCGGGCTGTCCTCGGGAAGGATGAACGTGACCTGGGTACGGCCCTTGAGCTGCTTGCGTTCGAGCACGGAGGGACTCCAGCCGAGTAGGGAAACGGGCCCCTGCATCCTCGCCCCCGACCCCCTGGCCGCGGGCGCTACACGCCCGCCGGGCCGGTCCCGTCACTCGGCCGGTCCCCGGGCCCCCGGCGGCCGGGGGAAGGCCGTGCGGCGGAGATGGTGCAGGCGCCATGCCGCAGCCGACTCCACCTGGGCCATGCTGAGCCCCGTCATGCGGCAGAGGTCGTCGATGCTCAGCCCCTCGGGATGCCGCCGCATCGCGCGGTCGATCTTCACGCTCCACAGTTCCTCGTCGACGTACGGGCGCGCGCCGTAGTGGCGCTGGAGCTCGACGAGGTGGGCCTCCGTGCAGGCGAGCAGCGGCCTGGCGCCGTCCTGCTCGGGGTCGGAGGGATGGGCGAAGGAGGAGTCGGGTGCGCGCCCGGAAACCGCGGTGCCGGCCCGGGTGCTTTCCCGGCACAGGTCGCAGATGTCCGGGAGCGGTGGGCCCCCGGTCCAAGCCGTGCTGTGCATCGTCGTCTCCACGGGCATGTCAGGCGAATGGGTGGTGTCTGCTTGGCAGCTCGGTGGGGTGAGCGGGACGGGTGGGGCTCTCGGGGGAGGGCGCAGCGCCGGACGGGTCGAGTGCGACCAGCAGTTGCAGCAGCGCGGTGATCTCGTGCTGACCCTCGGCGGGATGGCGGAAGAGGGTGCCGGGCGTGACCTGGTAGTGGTTGCGCCGCCCGCGTCGGCCCCGCGTGAGGTACCCCGCGTTCTCCAGGTCGGTGACGATCGCCAGCGCGGCGCGCTCGGTCACCTGACAGGCCGCTGCCATGTCGCGCAGCCGGATCTCCGGATCGCGGAAGATCATCGCGAGGATCCGGGCGTGGTTGGTGACGAACGTCCAGCTGGACCGGCGCTCCATCTGTTCCATGTCCGAATTATACGATTTGCGATTCCGGTTTCGCCAGAGCGGAATCCGCGGTCCCCCATGCCCGTGCGCCGGGAGGTCCTCCGGGCGCGTTGTCCCGGCGAATGTGGGTAGCGGCCGGGAGGAACCGGTGTCGATTCACCGGTGCCGCTGAATGGGAGGTGGCAGGAATGGCCGGTGGGAAGAAGGCCAAGAACGTAGGCAAGACCGTCAAGGGCAAGGCCAAGGAGGTCACCGGCAGGGCGGTCGGCAACGAGAGCCTCGAAATGAAGGGCCGGGCCGAGCAGGCCGCGGGTGACGCGAAGCAGACGGTCCAGAAGGCGAAGGACACCCTCAAGCACTGACCGGGCGCGTCACGGGGCCGGCGGTCGCAACGGCGACCGCCGGCCTTCCCCTGTGCGGGGTGCGTGGTGCGGGGTGCGGAGCAGCCGGACGGCAGAGCGCCGTGGCCGAGCTGGAGAGCGCGGCCACGGCGGCGGGACGGTCGCGTGGGGCTCAGCGGCGCCGACGCGCCCGACGGGGCTCTTCCTCTTCCTCCTCCTCGGGCTCGTCCTCGTCCTCGGGCTCGTCCTCGTCTTCGTCGTAGTCCCCCTCCTCTTCGTCGTCCTCGTACTCGTCCTCCGGCTCCTCCCCCCGCTCCTCGTCGTCCTCCCCGCCTTCCTCGTCTTCGTCCTCGGGGTAGTCCCCTTCCTCTTCGCCCTCCTCTGCCGTGTCTTCCGCCCTTCCCTGTCCCTCTTCCTGTCCCTCTTCTTGTCCTTCTTCCTGTCCTTCTTCCTCGTTCTCGCCCTCTTCCTCTTCCTGTTCGAGGGCCTCCTCGTGACTGACGACGACCTCGCCGTCCTCGATCTCCCCGCGCCAGCCCTCGGGCTCCTCGTTGGAGAGGCTGACGTACCGGTCGAAGTGCTTCAGATCCAGGCGCAGGCGCCGGCCCTGGGCCCGCCAGATGTTTCCGGTCTTCTCGAACAGGCCGGAGGGGTAGTACTCGACGACGAGCAGGATGCGGGTGAGGGACGGGGCGAGTTCGTGGAAGGTCACGCAGCCGCGGGTCGTCCCCTTGGGTCCGTCCGAGCTCCAGACGATCCGCTCGTCGGGAACCTGCTCCTGAACGGTCGCCTTCCAGTTCCGTGTCGAAGGGCCGACCTTGACCTTCCAGTCGGACGTGGTGTCGTCGCCCTGTGACACGCTGCGCACGCCCTTGGCGAAGCTGCTGAAGTTCTCGTACTGCGTCCAGTGGTCATAGGCGGTGCGCAGCGGCACCCCCACGTCGATGCTCTCGACGATGTTGATGGCCTTGGTGCTGCCCTTGCGGCCCTTGCCCTTGCCCTTGCCGCCGAGCAGGCTCGAACCGACTTCCTTGACCTTCTCCTTGACCGGCTCGATCGACTGGCCCAGTACGGCCTTCAGCGGCGAGTCGCCCTGGAGGAGCCGGCCCCCGATCCCGGGCAGCGGGCTTCCGTTCTCCGCCGAGTCCTGCAGCCGGTCCGTGAGGTCGCCGACCTTGTCCACGGCCTTGTCCGCCAGCTGGCCGGCCTGGGCCGAGAGGAACCCCGAGACTTCCTCCATCAGCTTGTCGAAACCTGACTGTGCGCCCTTCGCGGCGCGCTCCGTCGTGGCCATGGTTCACCTCCTCGCCGTCGATGTGCGGGCGGGCGACTTCTTCGAGGCCGTGGTCTTCTTGGCGGCCGACTTGGACGCCGGCCGACGGGCCGTGGCCTTCTTCGCGGGCGCCTTCTTGGCCGGTGCCTTCTTCGCAGCGGCCTTGGACGCCGGCTTCGCCGCGGCCTTGGAGGGCGCGGAGCGCCGTGTGCCGGATGCCGGCTTCGCCTTGCTGCCGGAGGAGGCCGTCTTCTTCGCGGACGGGCCCGCCGCCCCGCCCCGGGTGGACGACTTCCTGGCCGGGGCCGCCTTCCTGGCAGCCGCCTTCTTCGCCGGGGGCGAACTCCCGGCCGACGACTTCTCCGGGGAGGTCTTCTTCGTGGTGGAGGCCTTCGCCGTGGATGCCCGCTTCCTGGCGGGAGCCGCCTTCTTGGCGGGGGCCGCCTTCTTGGCGGGGGCCGCCTTCTTGGCGGGGGCCGCCTTCTTGGCCGGGGCCTTGCGCGTGGGGGAGGAGCGGCGTGCGGGCCGCCGACGGGCCGGCGGCTCTTCGTCGGGCTCTTCGTCCGGTTCCTCCTCCGGTTCCTCTTCAGGTGCCCGGTCCTGCGGCTCTTCCTCCCGGTCCTCCTCCTCGTCCTCGTACTCCTCCTCCGGTTCCTCGGCTTCTTCCTCGTCCTCGTCCTCGTCGTCGTAGCGGTACTCGCGGTCGTCGTCACGATCGTCTTCCCGGTCGTCGTACCGGTCCCGGTCCTGGTCCTCGTCCTGCTCCTCGTCCTCGTCCTCGTCCTCGTACCGGTCGTCGTACCGGTCCTCGTCCTCCTCCCGCTCCTCGCCGCCGCCGTTGCCCTGCGTCAGGGCGAGGGTGCGGTCGTGGACCGTGTCGGCGAGCTGGGAGAGCCTGCGGTTCGCGGCCGCCGTCACGGCCTTGCGGCCCGCGTCCAGCGCCTCGCCCCTGAGCTGCTCGCCGAGCTCGGCGACCTGTGGCATCTCGCTCAGCCGCTTCAGCCCCTGGGCCGCGATCTCCTTCGGGTCCAGTCCCAGCTTGCGGCCGGCTGCGTAGGTCACCAGGGAGAAGGCCAGGCGACCCTTCTTCGCCCGGCCCAGCACGTAACCCCCGGCGACCGCGGCCGCCAGGGCGATCTTGGTCGTGTCCTGCATGAGCGTTTCCCTTCGGCAGGCGGGTCAGTGGGCGTGCTGCTCGCCATCGCCCGACTTATGCGCCGCCGAAGGAGGAAATCTCAAGGAATATCGGATTTGAGCGGAAATAGAATTGTTTGCCCCATGGGTGAGCGGGCAGGCGACCGTCAGCCCGCGAGGGGAGTGGCTCATGGCTGAAGCACAGCCCGCCCGTCGCCGGAAGGCGTCCGCGCGCCGCGGCGTCACCGGTGCCGCGTCGGCCATGCGTTCGGCGACGGAGCAGCTCGCCCAGTTGCTGGGGCGGGAGCCCGAATCGGTGTCCTCCCTGCGCCCGACCGAAGAGGGCTGGGAGGCCCAGGTCGAGGTCCTGGAACTGGCGCGGATCCCCGACACCACCAGTGTCATGGCCAGTTACAAGGTCACCATCGACGAGGAGGGCGAGCTGATCTCGTACGAGCAGACCCGGCGCTACAGCCGGGGCATGATCGACCGGCCGGCCTGAGGACCGGCCCCCGCGAAGGGAAGCGGCCAATGACTGTGGTCCCGCAGGGCGCGAGCAGCGTCGGCAGAGCCGGAGGCGGAAACACGGCGAGCCTCTACGACGTACTGGAACTGATCCTCGACCGCGGTCTCGTCATCGACGTGTTCATCCGCGTCTCGGTGGTCGGGATCGAACTGCTGAAGATAGACGCGCGGATCGTCGTGGCCAGCGTCGACACCTACCTGCGGTTCGCCGAGGCCTGCAACCGCCTCGACCTGGAGTCGGGCCGCAAGGCACCGACCCAGCTGACCGACGTCGTCGGCAACGCGGTCGAGAGCGGGGCGCACGGCAAGTCGAAGGGCGCCCTGAGCGGTGCCGTCGAGGCGGTGACACAGGCCTTCACCGGCAAGTCGGACGACGAGGACGAGCCGGAAGAGGAAGAGCAGCAGGAAGAAGCGGAGGAGGAACCGGAGGAGGAGCCCGAGGAGGCACCGGCCCCGCGCCGACGCCGCCCCGCCCGCCGTACGGCCTCTCGCCGCGAAAGGGAGTAGGTGATGGCCGTGTACGTGTACTCGATCACCGGCGCTGCCCACCCGTGCCGCCTGGACGGCCTCACGGGCGTCGGCGCGGAACCCGCCCCGCTGCGCACCGTCACCGCCGGCGGGCTGCGCGCCGTCGTCCAGGACGTCGACGAGGAGATCCGGGCCAAGCGCCGGGACCTGACGGCGCACCAGGAGGTGCAGGAGCGCCTGATGGCCGACGGCACCGTCCTGCCGCTGCAGTTCGGCTACACCGCCCACGACGACCAGGCGGTCGCCGACGTGCTCGAACAGGGTGCCGACGGCTACCGCGAAGCCCTGGAGCGGCTGGAGGGCTGCGCCGAGTACCACGTGCGCGCCTCCCAGCACGAGGAGGGGCTGCTGCGCGAGATCCTCGACGACTCCCCCCGGGCACGGCGCCTCAACGACCGGATCAAGGAGGGGGACCAGGACCCACGGCTCCCGCTCCAGCTGGGCGAACTCGTCGCCGGCGAAGTGCGCAGCCGTCAGGAGGCCCTGGCTGCCGGACTGGTCCAGGCGCTCATCCCCTTCGCCCGGGACCACACCGTCCGTGCCCCGGCCGACGGCGACATCGTCAACCTCTCCCTGCTCGTCGAGCGGGAGCGGGAGGACGAGCTCGCCCGGGCCGAGGCGAGCCTCGCCGAGCAGGTCCACGGCGTCGCCTTCCGCTTCGCCGGGCCTCTGCCCCCGTACAGCTTTGTCTAGGGTCCCGGCCCCGGCCGCCGCGGGCGGTCCGGGCCCGCCGGGCGTCAGGAGGAGCCATGGGGCTGCTGACCAGCCTGCTGACGGCACCGCTGCTGCCGGTGCGCGGCGTGGCGTGGGTCGCGCAGCGCGTCCTCGACAAGGCCGAGGAGGAGTTCTACGACCCGGGGCCCGTCTACGCCGCGCTCTCGGACCTCGAACGGCGGCTGCGGGCCGGCGAGATCGACCAGGCCACCTTCGACAGCGCCGAGGACGAACTCCTCGACCGGCTCGACGAGATCGCCCGGCACCGGCAGGGCCGGCCATGACCCGGGACGCGGCCCGACGGCCCGCCACGACCGGGGAGGCCGAGGACCGTGCTCGACGAGATCGCCCGGCACCGGCAGGGCCGGCCATGACCCGGGACGCGGCCCGACGGCCCGCCACGACCGGGGAGGCCGAGGACTGTGACTGACCCGCTCCCCGACCGGCTGGGCCCCCTGCCGTCCCGGGCCGGCCCCATGTCGTACCCGCCGGCCTCGGCGGGGAGCCTGGCCGACATCCTCGAACGCGTCCTGGACAAGGGCATCGTCATCGCCGGCGACATCCGCATCAACCTCCTCGACATCGAGCTGCTCACCATCAAACTCCGCATCCTCATCGCCTCGGTGGACAAGGCCAAGGAGATGGGCATCGACTGGTGGGAGCACGATCCCTCCCTCTCGTCCCGGCACAGCGGCGACCCGCTCGCGGAGGAGAACCGCCGCCTGCGCGCCGAGCTGGAGTCGCTCCGGCGCGAGCGCCTCGCCCCCGCGGCCGACGGCCGCGACGAGCGGACCCTCACCCGCGGCGAGCAGACCCCGGCCGCCGACGGGCAGCCCCATGCCCCCGACGGGCAGAGCGCCTCCCGGGAGCGGGCCTCCCGGCCCCGCGCCGCCGGCGCCACCAGCAGGAAGCGGCAGACCCCGTGAACCCCGACCGCACCCTCACCTACGTCTACGCGGTCGCCGCCCCCGCATCCGGGCTCGGCGAGGCGGTCGCCGGCCTGCGCGGGGTCGCGGCCGCCCCCGTCGAACTCCTGGAGCCGGAGGACGGCGGCCCGCCCACCGCCGTGTTCCTCACCAGCCAGGTCCCGGAAGCCGACTGGGCGGAGGAACCCCTCAAGGCCCGCTTCGAGGACCTCGACTGGCTCGAGGACACCGCCAGGGCCCACCACCGGGTCATCGAGGCCCTCACCGGCAGCACCACCGTCCTGCCGCTGCGGATGGCCACCCTCTACCAGGACCGCGACCGCGCCCTGGCGGCACTCGGCCGGCAGCACCGGGCCTTCGCCGACCGGCTCGCCTCCCTGGCCCACCACCGCGAGTACGGCGTCAAGGCGTACGTACGCCCCGCCCCGGAGGACACGGTGCCCGGCACCGCGCCGACGGCACCGTCCCCCGCACCCGCCGCGAGCCCCGGCAAGGCGTACCTCCGGGCGCGCAGGGCCCAGCACCACGCCCGGGAGGACCGCCACCGCCAGGCCGCCCGGGCCGCGGAACGCATCGCCGCGACAGCGGCCTCGTACGCCTCCCACCGCGTCCGCCACCCCGCCCAGAGCGGCCCCCTCACCCGGGGCGAGAGCGGGGAGAACGTCCTCAACGACGCGTACCTGGTACGGGACGACCAGGCCGGGGCGTTCCGTACCGCCGTCCAGCAGGCGGGGGAGGGCCTGCCCGGCATCCGCATCGAGGTCACCGGCCCCTGGGCGCCCTACTCCTTCGCGACGCTCCCGCTCGCCCCCGACCGGCCCGATGCGGCGCGCGCCGCCCCCGGCCGGACCACCGGCAGCCCCACCGCCCACCCGAGCCCATGACGATCGCCGGCCACGACGAACCGCTCCCCGGCAGGCAGGTCGCCCTCGTCGACCTCCTCGACCGGCTCCTCGCCGGCGGGGTCGTCATCAGCGGTGACCTCGTCCTGTCCATCGCCGACATCGACCTCGTACGCATCTCCCTGCGTGCCCTCATCACCTCGGTGAACGGCGGGGAGCAGGACCGCTTTGACGCGTTCGCCCCCCACGGCGGGCACGGCCCGAACGACCACCACGAGCAGCAGCCATGACCCCCGACCCGCCCCCGGACCCCGGCAACGCCCCCGGCCTCGATGCCGTCAGCGACACCATGGCCACCGCCTTCCGGCTGCTCCAGGCGCCCCCCGAGCCCCCCGGCGAACCCCGCGCCCCGGCCCGGCGCCTGCGCACCGACCCCGACCGCGTGGGCGAGGACCTCCTCAAACTGGTCCTCACCCTCGTCGAGCTCGTCCGCCAGCTCATCGAACGTCAGGCCCTGCGCCGCGTCGACGCCGGCGACCTCACCGACGAGCAGGAGGAGGAACTCGGCGCCACGCTGCTCGCCCTCCACGACCGGATGACGGAACTGTGCGCCGAGCACGGCTACGCCCTCGAAGACCTCAACCTCGACCTCGGGCCCCTGGGCCCCCTGCTCCCGCCCGCGTCAGGCCGGCCCTAGCGGTTCGGACGCGGGACGAGCCGCAGCAGCGTCTGCAGCACGGCGTCCACGCCGTCGCGCGCCGGCTCGTCCCCGACGTGGATCAGCAGCCGGGACAGCGTGCGCATCAATTGGGGCGAGGCCATCACGCGCGGGTGCAGCACCGGGCGGAAGCCGTACCGGGAGAAGAGCAGGTCACCGGCGAGGTTGCCCAGCCGGTAGTAGCGTCCCCAGCGCCGCCGGATCTCCGACGGGTACTGCAGGAGCGCGTGCTCGCGCCGCGGCCCGGCAGGCCGCGCCAGGGCCAGGGCGATGATCTCCGCCGCCGTCTCCGCCGACTCCATGGCCTGGGCGATGCCCTCGCCGCTCCACGGGCTGACCATGCCCGCGCTGTCCCCGACCAGCACCAGCCCCTTGCGGTACTGCGGCCGCCGGTTGAGGCCCATCGGGAGGGGCGCGCTGCGCAGCGGCGAATCGGCGTTCTCCTCGCGCAGCCCCCAGTCCTCGGGCATCCGGGAGAGCCAGAGGTCCAGGGTGGCCCGCAGGTCCACGGGCCGGCGCCGCCGCTGCTGCGGCAGGGCGCCCAGGCCGACGTTGACGCGGCCGTCTCCCAGGGGGAAGACCCAGCCGTAGCCGGGCAGGTCCAGCCCGCTGCCCGGGCAGCGCAGGTCGGCCCACAGTTCCAGGTACGGGTCGTTGGTGCGGGCCTCGCTGCGGTAGTACCGGCGGGCCGCCGCCGCGACGGGCCGGCTGGCGTCCCGGTCGAGCCCCAGGGCCAGCGCGGTACGGGCGGAGGCCCCGTCGGCCGCCACCACGAGCGGGGCCAGGTACCGTACGGGCTCCTCGTCGGGCCCGCGTACGGCGGTCACGCCGGTGACGTGGCCCGCGCGGTCCGTCAGCGGGGCCGTCACCTTCACCTGCGTGCGCAGCCGGGCCCCGGCGGCGCGGGCGTGCCCGGCGAGCAGGTCGTCGAAGTCGTGCCGGGTGCGGGTGAGCCCGAAGTCCGGGAGGCTGCCCAGCCGGGGCCACTCCAGCTCGACGGTGTTCCCCTCGCACACCCACCGCATGCCCTTGTTGCGCATCCAGCCCGGCGCGTTGACGTCGACGCCCAGCCGCACCAGCTGGTGCACGCTGCGTGGCGTGAGCCCGTCCCCGCACACCTTCTCGCGGGGGAAGCCGCTCTTCTCCAGCAGCAGTACGTCCAGACCCGCGCGCGCGAGGTGGACGGCGGCCGCGGATCCCGCGGGCCCCGCCCCCACCACGATGACCTGCGCCTCTTCAACCCCGGCATCGCCACGTTCGGTGATCACCCGACCACTATGCCGTGTGATGCCCGGGGCGGCGGTGCGGCGCGGCCGAAATCGTCCGGCCGCACGTGCGGCGGCTCCGCCCCGGAGGGGGAGGGCGGAGCCGCGTCGGACGGGGCCCGTGGGCCCCGGTGTTCACGCGTGCTTGCGGCGCGTGAACAGGCGGTAGAGGGCGAGCAGGATGAGGGAGCCGACGATGGCGGCGATCCACGTGGAGAGTTCGAAGAACCCGTCCACGGAGTCGACGCCGAAGATGACCTTGCCGAGCCATCCGCCGAGCAGGCCGCCCGCGATGCCGATGAGCGTGGTGATGATGATCCCGCCCGGGTCGTCTCCGGGCATCAGCAACTTGGCGATGATGCCCGCGAGCAGCCCGAGGAGTATCCAAGCGAGTATTCCCATGATCCCTTCCTGGCTCGTCGTGAGGCCGGTGATGATTCCGCTTCTTTACCGTCCGGCGATTCGTAAACACGAAGGGGGCGGCCGGTGCCGAAAAACCGGAAAGGGCATCGCGGGGACCGTCAGAAAGCGGCGCGCACGAGCCGTCGGAGCGCCAGCCGCACACCCCACCCCGTCAGCCGCAGGCTCCACAGGGACATTCGCAGGAGCATCCGGCGGGGGACGGCCCGGTAAGTCCAGCGGGCCAGCGTCCGCCGCCTCCGCCACCGCCGCCTGCGTCGCCGCAGATCGGGTTTCACGGGTATCTCCTCCCGGCCGCGGTAAAGACCGAAAGAATCCGGGGGATGAAGCCCGGAAGTTCCGCTTCTCGGTACGAGAATACTTTGCCTACCGTCTTCACCGGATTCCCCGATTCAAACGGGGCCGGGCGGCCCACCCCCGTCCGCCAGGGCGTGGCATGCTCGACGGCACAGGTTCCCGGCGGTGGGAGGGCGGGCGTGGAACTGCTTCCGGAGATCAGCGCGTTCTACGACGCGGGCGACGAGGCGGGCCGGCTGACGTCCGGGCGCACCCTCGGCACACTGGAGCTGGTCCGGACCCGTGACCTCCTCACCGCCGTCCTCCCGGCAGCGCCCGCCCGGGTGCTCGACGTCGGCGGCGGGCCCGGGGTGCACGCCCGGTGGCTGGCCGGCGCCGGGTACGAGGTCGTGCTCCTGGACCCCGTCCGCCGGCACGTCCGGCAGGCCCGCGCGCAGGGCCTGACCGCCGTCGTGGGCGACGCCCGGCACCTCCCGTACCCGGACGCGTCGTTCGACGCGGTGCTGCTGCTCGGCCCGCTCTACCACCTGCCCGAAGCCGGCGGGCGGGCCCGGGCGTGGGCGGAGGCCCGCCGCGTCGTGCGCCCCGGCGGGCTCGTCGCGGCGGCAGCGTTGAACCGGTACGCCCGCCTCCTGTACTCCGCGGAGCCGGACGCTCTGGACGTCGCCACCACCGGCCTCCGTCCCCGCCCCGACGGCCCGACCTCCTACTACCACCACCCCGACGAGCTGCACGCCGAAGCCCGGCGGGCGGGCCTGACCGGCACGGCCGTGCACGGGGTGCAGGGGCCAGCCTTCCCGGCGCTGTACGCCCTGGAGCGCGCGTCCGGCTCGCGTGACCTCGGCGACGACGTCCTCAGGACCGCCCTCGCGGCCGCCCGCTACGCCGACACCCGCCCCGAGCTCACCGTCACCAGCCTCCACCTGCTCGCCCTCGCGCACCGCTGACCGGGCAGGGACCGGCATCAGGGGGCACCGCCCTCCGCGGGCTTGCGGCCCCAGGCCGTGAGCATCCCGGCCGACAGCGATGCGCACTCGGGGGAGTCCAGGTAGCGGAGCGCCGCGTCGACGGCCGCGTCGTCGACCAGCCCGGTGGCGCGCATCGCCGCCCGGCTCCGCTCCCACGTGTCCGCCCAGAAGCGGCTGATGGGGCTGCCCGGCTCCAGCGGGGGTACGTGGATCTCGGCGGCCACCGGTACGAGCCCGGCCCCGCGCAGCAGCTGCGGGTACGACGGCACCCACGACACGTCGGTGCCGATGGTCTCCCGCAGCCCTTGCCACATCGCGCGCATCACCGCCGTGTACGGCGTGCCGGGTGCCCGGTCGCCCGTCAGGTCGACGGCGTCGCCGAGCACCAGGAACCCGCCGGGCTCGACGAGTTCCGCCAGCTGCGTGACGAGCCGCTCGTGCTCGGCCAGGTGCATCAGCACGAAGCGGGCGTGCACCAGCCGGAACCGGCCGGGGGAGAAGCCCCGGGCGGTGACGTCGGCCTCCAGCACGTCCAGTCCGGGGTGGTCGGGGAGGAACCGCACGTCCCGGTCGACCGCGAGCACGCTCGCCACCCCGGCCTCGTCCAGCAGCCGCCGGGACACCGTGCCCGTACCCGCACCGACGTCGAGGCAGTGCCAGCCCGGGCCGGCGCCGAGGGCGCGCAGCCGAGCCATCGTCGTGTCGTCGTAGGCGAGGGCGCCGTAGTCGATGCGCTCCCCCTCGCCCGCCTCCTCGGGGCGGAAGACGTCCTCGCCGTAGCGCCCGCCGCCCGCGGCGGTGCTCACGCCGCCGTCCGGGTGACGCCGGTCGGGCCGGGGCGGTCGTCGAACGGTTCCATGGCCGTACCTCCACGCACTGGACCGGTGGCGCGCGGCCCTCCCGGGCCGCCGCACCACCGATCCTCCACCGCTCGCGGCCGCCCCGCGCGGTCAGATCCGGTGCACGGTGTGCAGCGTCGTGTCGTAGGTGCCGCCGCCGTCGAGGAGCGAGGCACCGGCGACGTCGGCCATCGTCGGGCCGTTGACGGTCTTGCGGCTGGACACGAAGCGCGCCTTGCCGGAGGCGTCGGTGCCCAGGTGGATGCCGACGTGGTCCACTTCCCCGTCCTTGTCGGTGTCCCAGAACAGCAGGTCGCCCGGCTGGAGGAGGGCGAGGACGTCCGGGGTGGCCCCGGTGGTGCGGGCCAGGCGCACCCCGGTGGCGTGGTCGGCCATCTGCTCGGAGGTGCGCGGCAGCCGGGCCGGCGACGCGTCGTACATGTCGGCCACCGGAACGCCCATGTGGTAGCCGTACACCATGCGGGTGTAGCCGGAGCAGTCGAGGGAGCCCAGGAAGTCCGGGTCGGCCGTCTTCACCTTGCCGTTGGGGAAGGTCCAGTCGACGCCCATGAACTCGTGGAAGTCGGCGCCCACGGTGCGGTCGCCGTAGGCGTCGGCGGGGCTGTACTGCGCCTCGCCGAGCACCTTCCGGCCGGCGGCCGCGCCCGCACCGCTGGTGACCGCGGGTGCGCCGGGCAGGAACATGGCCGCGTACGCGAGGGCGTCCGGGGCGAGGGAGCCGGTCCAGGCGCGGACCGTCTGCTCCAGGGCGGGCGTCCAGGTGCCGTCGAAGGGTGCCGGCAGCACCCGCACCCAGTCGCCGTGGGTGACGCTCGGCGGGGTCGCCCACGCGGCGTCGGCGACCTCGAACGCGGTGGCGGAGAAGGTGACGGGCAGGCTGGTGCAGCCCTGGTTGGCGAGGGCCCGCAGACCGATGCGGCCCTTGGGGGAGCCGGGGTCGGTGACGTCGGCGTGCCAGGTGCCCGGCTGTCCGGCGGAGGCGCGCCAGGCCCTGGCCCGGATGCGGCTGCCCTCCCGCAGCACCCGTATGCCCCACGCCGTGCCGGCGGGCACGCCGGTGGCGAGGGTGACCACCGGCCCGAGGGCGGCCGAGGCACCGCCCGTCACCTTCTCCACGCGCAGCTCGACGGCGCCCGTGGTCAGGAAGGAGAGCCGGGCCCGCAGATGGTTCTCCGCCGAGGCGTAGCCGAAGAGCAGGGCGTACGAACACGCGTCGCCTGTCGGTACCTTGTCGAAGCCCGCCACCGCCGTCACGTCCACGTCGGTGATCCCGTCGTCCTTCAGCGTGGCGTAGCGGCTGGCGCCGTCCGTGCTGAGCGCGATGAGTCCGCGCCCCGGCGACACCGAGAAGTCGCCGGTCACGGGGCCTTCGGTCTCCCAGGTGCCGCCGCCCGGCGAGTTGCCCCAGTACGGACGCGTCGCGGGGTTGAGCGCGGGGTTGGGCAGGGTGCGGTCGAAGTCCTCGGCGAACGGCTGCTTGTTCTCCGCGAAGGTACGCCGCGGGCCGGGCACGACCACCGTGCGGGCGCCGTGGGTGAGCAGGGCGACCCGGCGGCCCCCGGAGGTGACCTCGGTACGGGCCGGGGTCCCCGGCAGGACGGTCGCGGTGAGCGGCGAGGTCAGAGTGACCTGCGTGAACCAGGAGGCGTCCAGGGGCGCCACGGTCACGCAGGACGGGGGCCCGGCGAGCCCGACGGGGAGCGGGGCCGCGACCGCGTCTCCGGCGGCCCGGGCGGCGGGCGCGGTGGCGAGCGCGGACAGCGGGACGGCGGCGGAGGCGGCGAGCGCCGACAGCAGGGTGCGGCGGGACGTGTGCGTCATGCGTACATGATCCACATGCCCCCGGAGCCCCCTCGATCAGGGACGGTGGCCGTCGTCGCCCGGTGCGGAGTCGTCCGGGGTCTGCCACGAGTCCTCGCGGGCGCGCGCGGGCGGTGACTGCTCCGCCGGCCGCGCACCGGGATCCCTGCGGGCCGCCGCGCGCCGGCTGCCCCACCAGAACGCGCCGAGCAGGACCGCGACCACGACCACGCCGGCCACGATCAGGAGGAGCGACGGGGAACCGTACGCGGCGAGCTGCGCTGCGGACGGGAGCGGGGAGGCGTCGGGTGCGGCGGAGGGGAGGGCGGCGGGGGCGGGTGCGGTGAGGGCGGTGGGAGTGATCATGGCCCGCGTCTACCCGCTGCGCCGCGCCTTGCACACGGCCGTCCCCGCCACCTGCCGTACACGCCCGGGGGCCGGGTCTCAGGCGGCCGGGATTCGGTGCCGACAGCGGGGGTAGCCGGTCCCACGGGCCGGAGTGCGCGCGTACGGACGCGCGGGGATCCGGGCCGGGAGCCGGCACGCGACCCGCGGCCGGACGCAGAGCACGACGGAAGGCGGTGGGGTCGTGACCGGAACCTCGATCGATGCGTTCGCCGACCGGCTGGACGGGCCCGTGTACGTGGTCACCGCGGCCGCCGACGGCGCACGCGCGGGCTGCCTCGTCGGCTTCGCCTCGCAGTGCTCCATCCACCCGCCGCGCTTCATGGTCTGGCTGTCCACGCTCAACCACACGTACCGCGTCGCCCGCCACGCCTCACACCTCGCCGTCCACCTCCTCGGCCCCGACCAGCGGCCCCTGGCCGAGCTGTTCGGCGGCGAGACCGGTGACGAGGTGGACAAGTTCAACCGGGTCGCGTGGCGCCCCGGCACCGGCGGGAGCCCCCTGCTCACCGGGGCCCACGCCTGGTTCGAGGGACACATCGAGGCCCGGGTCGACGGCGGCGACCACATCGGCCACCTCCTGGCCCCGGCCGAGGTGGGCCCGCCGGCCGCGGCCGGCCCCGCCGTCCTGACGTACCACGACGTCAAGGACATCGCCCCCGGACACCCCGCCTGACCGGCCGCCGGACACGGAACGCGGGCCGGACCGCGCCCTCTCCCCGGTCCGTTGTGTGACTCCCGCTCCGCTGGGCAGGCGCGCCCCCGTCCGTGCCGTCTACCCCGCCGAGGAGTCATGAACAGCGCCCTCCGCCTGCCCGTCGTCCTGGGAGGCTCGGTCCTGCTCACCGCCGCCGCCGGCTGGGCCGTCGACCTGCTGCTGCGCCGAGCCGACGCCCGCCACCCCGAAACGCCCCTGTGGAACGCCCTGCGCCGGTGCCGCCCCGCCCTGCAGATCGTGCTGCTCGCCGCCCTGCTGCGGGGGGCCTACCGGCAGACCGCCTGGCAGCCCCTGGAGGACCACGAGGCCGTCGTCGGCCACGTCCTCTCCCTCGTCCTGATCGGCGCCGGCGCCTGGCTGATCGTCGGCGTGGCCTCCGCCGCCGTCGAGTCCGGTTACGCGCGCTACGCGACCGGCCCCCGCGACCCCGCCCGGCTGCGCAGGGTCCGTACCCAGGTGACACTGATCATGCGGGTCGTGACCGCCGTCGTCGCCGTCGTCGCGGCCGCCGCGATGCTGCTCACCTTCCCGAGTTTCCGCGCGCTGGGCACCTCCGTGCTCGCCTCCGCCGGGATCATCGGGATCGTCGCGGGCATCGCCGCCCAGTCCACGCTGGGCAACCTCTTCGCCGGCTTCCAGATCGCGTTCGGCGACCTCGTCCGGATCGGCGACACGGTCGTCGTCGACGGCGAGTGGGGAGTGGTCGAGGACATCACCCTCACCTTCCTCGCCGTGCGGACCTGGGACGAGCGCCGGATCACCATGCCGGTCTCGTACTTCACCACCCGGCCCTTCGAGAACTGGTCCCGCGGCGGCCTCCAGATGACCGGCAGCGTCTTCCTCCACTGCGACCACTCCGCGCCGGTGGACCTCATGCGCGAGCACGTCCACGACATCCTCCGCGACTGCCCCGCATGGGACGGCCGCGGCTGGGACGTCGCCGTCACCGAGACGACCCCCTCCACGATCGTCGTCCGGGCCATCGTCACGGCCAAGGACGCCGACGACCTGTGGACCGTCCGCTGCGCGGTGCGGGAACGCCTCGTCGCCTGGCTCTCCGAGAAGCACCCCCACGCCCTGCCGCGCCTCGCGGTGGCCCCGGCCCCCTCGCCGGACGGCGACGGCCCCCGCCGCCCGGCCTGGGACTGACGCCCGGACACGCCCCGTGTACGGGCGCGGACTCCGGGCACACGCGCGGCATGACCGTACCCAAGACCACAGTCCTCGTCCTGGACAGCGCCGAACCCGAGCTGCTGGCCCGCTTCTACGCCGAACTCCTCGGCGGCACCGCCGCGCCCGCCCCCGACGACGGGGACCTGCTCCTCGTCTCCGGCCCCGCCGGCGTGGTCCTCGGCGTCCGCCGCGACCCGCACCACGCCCCGCCGAGCTGGCCACTCCCCGAGGGTTCCCAGCAGGCCCACCTGCACATACTGGTCCCCGCACCGAGCCTGGACGACGCCGAGCGCGAGGCCGTGGCGCTCGGGGCCCGGCCGGTGGCCGCCGAGGACCCCGGCAGCGGGCCGGGCAGCCGTACCACCGTGCGCCGCTACGCAGACCCGGCGGGCCACGGGTTCGTCCTGTCCGCGGTCCGGCAGGCGGCCGTACCGGCCCAGTCCCGCCGCGGCTGAGGGGCGCGGCCACCGGGGCCGGCCCACCGGGCGGGTGGGCGGTCCCGGCGCCACCGGGCGGGCGGTGCGGTCCCGGCCCGGTCGCGCGGGTGAGCGTCCGCCGTCCCGGCCGCCCACGGCCGGCCCCTGCCGCCCTCCCGGGTGAGAAGGGTCACCGGCGGACCCCGGTCCCCGCGGTCCGTTGCTAGATTGTGCGGCGGCCCCACCCGAGGCCCCGGACGAGATGCGCCGTACCCGGTTACGCACGACGACGCGCCCCACGGCGCCGTCCCACCGGCAGGCGCCGTACCGCTGTCCGGCCCCGGGCAGCGTTCCCTCGTCGCACAGATGGGCCGACCACATGACCGTGCCGCTCACCCGCACCCTCTACACCACGACCGCGCACGCCTCCGGAGGACGCACCGGATCGGTCGTCACCGACGACGGACGGCTGGACGTCCGGCTGGCGCCGCCGCGCAAGAAGGTGCCGGGCACCACCAACCCCGAGCAGCTGTTCGCGGCCGGCTTCGCCGCGTGCTTCACCTCCGCACTGGCCGAGGTGGCCGGCGAGTTCGGTGCCGACGCGTCGGCCGCCCGCGTGCAGTGCGAGGTGCGGCTGGGCACCACGGACACGCCCGCGGGTTACGGCCTCGCCGTCGGCCTCACCGTCTCCGTGCCCGGCTGGGCGGCGGCGGACCTGCTGCCCCTGCTCCACCGCGCGGACGCGGTCTGCCCCTACTCGCAGGCGGTACGCGGCAACATCGACCTCTCGCTCCAGGCGCTCGACGGCGGCCCCGCCGATGCCTGAGCCGGCCGCCGCGCCCGGGCCGCCGGACGGAAGCCGGTACCCGGTCCCGGCCGGGACCCCGGCCCCCGGCGGGCCGGGCGTGCCGGTGCCGGAGCGGGGCGCATGGCTGCGGCGCGGGATCAGCCGCGACGGCGGACCCCTGCGCGAGGACGACGAGGTGGTCTGGCTGCAGGACGGCCGGTACTTCGCGGACAGCCGGGGCTTCGCCGGCACCACCGGCTTCGACGGCCGCCAGGTGCACTTCCACCACCTGACGGGGGAGCCCGGCGAGGACGCGGGCAGCTTCCGGTGGGAGGGCACGGACCTCGTCGAGTGGGGCACGAACCCGGACGGCAGCACCTTCCTCGAGGTCTGGACGCCGCTCCCCGACGCCGAGGGCGACAGCGGCTCCTGGACCGGCCCGGACCACCACGTCGTACGCGTCGGCGCGCACGTGGTCCACGTCGACTCCCGTACGGGCACGTACTGGCGGCTGTGACCCCCGGGCCCGCGGGGGAGCCGGGAGCCGCAGCGGCACCCGGCCCGGCCCCTCTCGGCCACCCGACGGCGCTTTCCGGACGGATCGGGCCGCTCCGGGCCCTCGCGGTGCCCAGGTGCGCGGAAGCGGGGCAGGCGCGGGGGCGGCGGTGACGCGCCGCCACCGCTGCGGGGGACAGGTACCGGACTTCCCCGTGGCGGCCGACCGGACCACGGAGGTAACGACCATGCGGATCACCGTCACGCGATCCGGGGGCTTCGCGGGTGTGGAGAAGGCCCGCGAGCTCGACACCTCGGGCCGCCGCGACGCGGCGCACTGGGAGGAGCTGGCCCTCAGGGCCCTGTCGGGCACCCCGGACGGCTTCCACTACCGGATCACCGTGGACGACCAGGTGCTCGACGTCGAGGACGGCTGCCTCTCCGAGGACCAGCGCAGGCTGATCCGCGCCGTGCTGGAGGAGGCGGCCTGACCGGACGTCAGTGGCCCGGCCGCCCACGGCGGCCGGGCCACTGACGGGAAACGCCGGCGGGCGTTCCGGCACCCCGAGGTGCCGGAACGCCCGCCGGTTTCCAGGATCGCGGTGCGGCGCGGTCAGAAGCGGCCCAGCGGGGCGTCGCCCCAGTAGCCGCCGACCTCCCGGTGGTACTCCGGGTCGCCCAGGTGCTTGTCGCGGACGAACTCCGGGGCCTCCTTGACCTGTTCCTTCGTCCGGTCGACGTAGACCTTCTCCTCCGCGGCGTCCACGCGGGTGATCGTGCCGGCGGGCAGGAGGACCTCCTTGCCGAAGATCCAGGGTCCGGTGTCGACGACGATCCAGGAGGCATCGGTCTCGTACGAGTGCTTGTCGACCTTGCCGATGGTGCCGTCGACGGCCTCCACCTTGTAGCCCGTCAGATCGGTGCCCTCCAGGCTGCCGACGGAGAGGCGGTAGACCCAGATGTTCTCGGTCATGGGAGCAACTTCCTTTCTCGGCGATTCCTCGGGGGCGACGGCCGGCCGGTCCGGGTCCGGACCGGGGCCGGCGGCGTCGCCACGGAGCTCGCCTGCCCCGGTTCCGGGGTTTGACTCACACGGCTTCGTCGGGAACCGGAACCGGAACCGGGACGGGAACGGGGACCGGAACCGGAGCCATGGCGACGGCGGCCCCGGCGGACGGCGCTGCCGGGTCCGCGGGATGGCCGGCCAGGTAGTCCAGCAGGCCGGCGATCTCCAGTCCGGCCTCCGCGGGGTGGCGGAACCGGGCGCCGGGGGCGATGACGTAGCGGTTGCGCCGGCCGTCGCGGGTACGCGTGAGGTACCCGTCCGCCTGGAGGTCCGTGACGATCGCCTGCACGGTGCGCTCGGTGAGGCCGCAGCCGGCCGCGATGTCGCGCAGCCGGATCCCCGGGTCGCGCGCGATCGCGACCAGGACCCGGGCGTGGTTCGTGAGGAAGGTCCAGCGGTGCCGGCGGGTATCCGTGTGCTCGTTCTCCACGCCGACATTCTTGAGCCACAACTCGCGAAAAGCAATTCCCGAACCAGATTTCCTGTATCCCTTGACGTGTGTCCGATCGCCCGGCAGGGTGCTGGGTGAGCGGAACGTGACCTCCGCTTGACCGCGATCGCCCAACGCACCGCAAGCCAAGTGCCCAAGGAGCGCAGACGATGACCTTCACGGCCACCCCCGAGGCCCTGCACACCGAAGCCGAGCACCCCGGGGCCGAGCACCCCGGGCACGAGCAGCCGGAGCCCACGCCGCCCGGCGCTGCGGGCACCGGGGACCCCGACCTGCTCGGCCTGCCCGAGGTGCCCTGCCCGCGCGAGGTGCCGACCTGCGACGCCCGGGAACTGACCCGGGTGTTCTTCGAGCGCCTGCGCAGCCTCGAAGAGGGCACCCGCGCGTACCAGTACGTACGCAACACGCTGATCGAGATGAACATCTCCCTGGTCCACTTCGCCGCCCGTCCCTTCCGGGACCGCCCCGGCGGTCCGGAGACCGAGGACATCATCCAGGTCGGCACCATCGGCCTGATCAAGGCCATCGACCGCTACGAACCCGAGCGCAACGTCCAGTTCAGCACCCTGGCCATGCCCTACATCACCGGCGAGATCAAGCGGCACTTCCGCGACACCACGTGGGCCGTACGGGTTCCCCGGCGCCACCAGGAGCTGCGTTCCCAACTGGCCAAGGCCACGGAGGAGCTGACCTCCGCCACCGGCCACGCCCCCACCCCCGCCGAACTCGCGGTGCACCTCGACCTCCCCGAGGACGAGGTCCGCCAGGGCCTCGTCGCGGCCAACGGCTACTCCGCCCATTCCCTCGACGCCCCCCAGGAGGTCTCCGCGGGGTCGGGGACCCGGGCGGCCGACCGCTCCGCACGCACCCTCGCCGAGACCCTCGGCGGCGTGGACCCGGACCTGGAGGCGGTCGAGAACCGCCACGCCCTGGCTCCCCTCCTCGCCCGGCTGGACGAACGCACCACCCGCATCCTGGAGCTGCGCTTCGGCCAGGAGATGACCCAGGCGGAGATCGGCGCGGAGATCGGACTCTCCCAGATGCACGTCTCCCGGCTGCTCTCCCGCACCCTCGGCAGCCTGCGCGAGGAGCTGCTGCGGGACGACTGACCGGAGCTCCCGCAGGACGGCCGACGGGAGTTGTCTCATCGTCAGATACGAACACGAGAAGGTCTCGACTTCGTGTCTTCTGCCTGTACGGACCCCCGTCGGCCTGCGGCAAGACTCTCTCCCACAGGCCGCGGCCGTACCGAAGGCCGACGCCAGGACACGGGGAGACACAGCACGATGAGTGGTCAGCTGTACGACGGGATCGGCGAGGCGTTCGAGGGCTTCAAGACCCTTCCCCTCGCGCGCTACGGCGAGGTGCCGGGCTTCCTCGCCCTCGTCGGCGACGTCGCGGGCAAGTCGGTCCTCGACCTCGCTTCGGGCACCGGCTTCTACAGCCGCGAGTTCAGGCGCCGGGGCGCGTCGGACGTCCTGGGCGTCGACATCTCCGGCGAGATGATCGCCGCCGCCCAGGCCATCGAGGACGAGGACCCGCTGGGCATCCGCTACGAGGTCGGCGACATCGCCGAACTGCGTGCCTTCGACCGGCCCTTCGACGTCGCCGTCGCCGTCCAGGCGTTCAACTACGCGGACGACGTCGCCACCGTCGAGCGGATGTTCCGCAACGTCCACCGCAGCCTGGTGCCCGGAGCGGACTTCTTCCTCTTCCTCCAGCACCCGGACTACCGCTTCGACGGCCCGTCCCTCGCCAAGTACGGCTTCCTGTGCGAGCAGATCGGCGAGACGGAGGTCGGCCCGCGCATCAGGCTCACCGCGCTGCTCGACCAGCCGATCTCGTTCGAGGCCAGCCCGCCCAGCCGGAAGACCTACGAGGAGTCCCTCCTGGCGGCCGGGTTCACCGACCTGACCTGGGCCCCGCTGGAGATCTCCGCCGCGGGCGTCCAGGAGTACGGCGAGGAGTTCTGGGCGGACTTCACGGCCAACCCGGCGCTGGGCACGCTCCGCTGCCGCGCCTGACCCGGAAAGGAGGCCGGCGGGCCTACGCGACGCCCGGGATCTCCCGGGCGGCGAAGGCGGCCCGCACGGCCTCCGCCTCCGGATCGCCGTACATCGCGCGCGCCGTCGCGATGGTGGCGAGGGCCGCGTCCCGGAAACCGGTGCCGGGCGCGAAGCCGAACTGCGCGTTGACGATGATCCGGTCCGCGGTACGGGCGCCCAGCGCGCCCCGGATGTCGAACAGCGCCCGCGACCAGATCTCCCCGTCCGCGTGCACCTGCCCCTCCAGGTCGGCGTACGTCTTGTCGCCGTCGACCCGGCGCAGGCAGTGCGGCGCCGGGCTGTAGGAGACGGAGTCCCAGTCCGCCACGCAGGCCAGGTCCGCACGGCGAGACCAGCCGTACCGCCCCACAGCGTGCTCGCCGACCGTCACGGCCAGGTAGTCCCCGAAGGCCTCGCCGATCGCGCCCGCCTCGGGGGAGGACCCGAAGCCCGGCACCTGCGCCTGGTGCACCGCGTGCCCGTACTCGTGCAGGATCACCTCGGCGTCCTCGGCGTCGTCCACACCGCCCTTGCCGAAGCGGATCTCACCGCGCCGGTCGGTGAACACGGAGTTGTCGCGGCCCCACTGGTTGATCCGCACCGGCTGCTGCCGGTTGTTGGCGCCCCGCAGCTCGGTGCCGAAGCCGAGTCCCTGGAGGTACTCCTGGGCCTCGTTGATCCAGAAGTAGGCCATCACCTGCTCGAACTGATCGTCCCGCCGGTCGTACGCAGCCGCCGCCGCGACCGTGGCGGGGCCGCCGGTCTCCGAGCGGACGTACGCCCACCGCCCCGCGATCCGGCCGGTGGGGTCGAGGTTCCGCAGCTCGGCCAGGGCGTACGCCGACTCCGGCACCGCCGTGGCGGAGTCCCGGGCGTCGGCCAGCCCCTGGTCGCCGGTCGACTGCACGGGGTTGACCATGAAGACCCGGGCCTGGGGCAGGACGGCCGTGCCGGCGGACACGGACCCGGCCGGCGCCAGCGCCGCGACGCAGGCGGAGACCGCGGTGACGAGAGCGAGTGCGGTGGTGCGGCGGGCCATCGGAGTCCTCCTGGACGGCGCGTGGGGCGCGGACGGGGACGATGGAAACACCTCGCCCACCGGCGGCCAAGCAACCCCGGGGGTGAACTCCCGGCCCCCTAGCCCGTCCGGCCCTGCCCTCCGGCGGACTGACACGCCGTCGGCAGCTGAGTTCCCGCGCGGGCCCGGGTGAGTACGGGCACTCAGGCCCGGGCGGCTCCACGGCACGACGATGGGGGCCAACGCATCGTCAACCCTCGGGAGTCACCCGTGCTCAGCCGCATCGCCGCAGCGGTCGTCCCGGTGCTCGGGCACCTCACGGTCAGCGCGGACCGCGCCTCCTCGCCCCGGACCGGCAGGATCATCCTCGCGAACCACACCTCCCTCGCCGACCCGGGCGTGGTCCTGGCCGGCCTGCACCGCATGGGCATCGAGCCCGTCGTCCTGGCGACCGCGGGCTTGTGGCGCGTCCCGCTGCTCCGCGGTCTGCTGAGCTCCGGCGGCCACATCCCCGTACACCGGGGCACGGCCAGGGCCGCGGCCTCGCTGGACGCGGCGGCCGAGGCCCTGGCCGCCGGCCGCGACGTGCTGATCTACGGGGAGGGCCGGCTGCCGCAGCGCAGGGACGCCGCCGAGGCCGCGCCCTGCGCCTTCCGCAGCGGCCCGGCCCGCCTCGCGGCGGCCACGGGCGCACCCGTCGTCCCCCTGGGACAGGCGGGCGCGCGACGGATCACCTCCGGCAGCCGCGCCAAGCAGCTCGCCGGGATCGTCACGGCGCCCGCCCGCCGTCCGCGCCTGCACGTCCACCTGGGCGAGGCGCTCCACCTCCCCACGGACGTCCCGGCCGCCACCACCACGGCCCACGAGGCGGTCACGGTGGCCTGGCGGACGGCGGCGCGACGGATCGGCGAGCCGGCGGCCTGGAATTCCGCGGTCAGCCGGCAAGCTTCGCCTTGAGCTTTTCCAGGATGCGCTTCTTGACCTCCGCCTTGACGGCGTCGCTGTCCGCACCCGATCCGTCACCGCAGATGGCGGTGGCGGTCGCCTCGTCGATGATCACGTCGGCGTCGGCCGGGGTGAGCGTCCCGACCTGCTCCGGAACGAGCGTCCCGACCTGTTGTGGAACGGCGGCCGGGGCCTCCGTCGCGGCTGCCGGCAATGCGATCCCGGCACCCACCAGGGGCAGCGCGGATACGGCGAGCAGAATGCGGGTCCGGTACTTCCCGGTCAGCTTGCTGGACATCGGAATTCTCCATTCGGGCGGAAAAGAGGACCCGGCCGGCGCCGGGCGTGTCCCTCCACGGAATCACCGGCCGGAATGCGCGTCACGCCACTCGAATTCGTGACTTGACGGCTCTGCCGCACCCTGCTCCCGGCATGCGGTCCGGGGCGCCCCGACGGCAGGTCGCCTCTGGTTCGCCCGGGCCGGGGCCACCGCCGCGGTGTGCCGGTCGTACGCGGCCTGCGCGTCCGCGGAGCGGGGCGCGGCGGTGCCGTCCTCGGTGCATTCGGCGACGCCGGCTCCGACGCCGACACCGCCCCGGGAGACCGGCAAGTGCCGTGTGAGGATGGCCGCATGACGAACGCGCCCGGCTCCGAGCCCCAGCACGGCACCCCCGGCACCCGTGACGGCTCGGGCACCGGCCCCCGCCGCGTCTCCGGCGACGGGGCGGCATCCGGCACCGCGGCCCGCGTCTCCCGGGCCGTGGCCCAGCGCTCCCTCGCGGACCCCGCCGTCACGCACCCCCTGGTCCCCGTCCTGCTCGGCGGCTGCCCCACGACCTCGCTCGACGGGGCCCCCGCGCCGCTCGACATCGCGTACGCGTACCCGGACGTCCCGGCGGACTCCCTCTTCGGACGGCCCGCGGCGCACGGCCTCGACCACTGGGCGCCCCTCCTGCCGCCGCTGGCCGCGCCCGGCCTCGGCGAAGGCAACACGCCGCTGGTGCCCCTGGCCGACGGCGTCTGGATCAAGGACGAGTCGCGCAACCCCACCTGGAGCCACAAGGACCGGCTCAACCGGGTGGCCGTGAGCGCCGCGCTCCTCGCCGGGGCGCCCGGGGTGGTCGTGTCCTCCTCGGGCAACCACGGCGCCTCGGCCGCCGCGTACGCCGCCCGCGCGGGCATTCGGTGCGCGGTCTTCGCCGCCCCCGACGCACCGCCCGCCACGGCGTCGTTCCTGCGCGCCCACGGCGCGACCGTCCTCACCGTCACCCCCCGGGAATCCGTCTGGCCGCTGGTCCGCCGGGTCGCCGACGAGCTCGGCTACCACCCGGTCGGCAACTTCACCCCGGACGCGCACACGGGGCACCCCTTCGGGCCCGAGGGCTACAAGACCATCGCCTACGAGATCTTCCTCTCCCTCGGCGAGGTGCCCGCGGACGTCTACGTCCCGACCGGTTACGGCGAGCTGCTCTTCGGCGTGTGGAAGGGCTTCCGGGAACTGGTGCTGCTCGGCCTCGCCGGCCGGACCCCGCGCGTCCACGCGTGCGAGCCCGCCGCCGGAGCGCCGCTGGCCGCGGCCGTGCGTTCGGGCCGGCCGGCCGCACGGGTCAGGGTGGGGCCCACGGACGCGTACGCCATCGACTGCGCGGTGAGCGGCTACCGCGGCGTCGTCGCCCTCACGGAGAGCGGCGGCACCGCGCACACCCTGACCGATGCGCAGCTGCGCTCGGCCCGGGACGAACTGGCAGCGCAGGGCATGTGGTTCGAGCTGTCGGCGGCCGCGGGCCTGGCCGCCCTCCGGGCCACCCGCCCGGCCGGAACCGGACCCGCCGAGGACGGTCCGGCCGTGTGCGTGGCCACCTCCAGCGGCTTCAAGGACTCCGCGACCGCACGGAGGGACCGGTACCCGGCGCAGCCGGCCGACTGGGCCACGGTCCGCGCCGCGCTCGCCTGACCGGGCGACCCGGTCGGGCGCCCCGGCCGGTAGGGCATCATCGTGGGATGTCCGATCGCATCATCGCCGCCTGTGACGGGGCGGCCAAGGGAAACCCCGGCCCGGCCGCATGGGCCTGGGTCATCGCCGACTCCGAGGGCCGCGCCGAGCGCTGGGAGGCCGGGCCGCTGGGCCGCGCCACCAACAACGTCGGGGAACTCACCGCCCTCCAGCGCCTGCTGGAGGCCGTGCCCGAGGGGACGGCGCTGGAGGTGCGGATGGACTCCCAGTACGCGATGAAGGCCGTCACCCAGTGGCTGCCGAACTGGAAGCGCAACGGCTGGCGCACGGCCGCGGGCAAGCCCGTCGCCAACCAGGAGCTCGTCCAGGCCATCGACGGCCTCCTCGCCGACCGCGACGTCGAGTTCCGCTACGTGCCCGCCCACCGCGAGGACGGCGACCACCTCAACGCCATCGCCGACCAGGCCGCCAGCGACGCCGCCACCAGCCAGGAGCCCGCCGGCACGGCACTCGGCACGGAGGAGATCCCGGTCCCCGCCGCGGACCGCACCGCCCCGCCCCGCCGCAAGCCGGCCAGGAGCACCCGTCCCGCCTCCGGCGCCGGCTCCGCCACCCGCACCATCAAGGCGAAGTACCGCGGCACCTGCCCCTGCGGCCGCACCTACGCCGCCGGCGAGGACATCGCCAGGCTCGGCACCCGCTGGGGCCACCCGGACTGCCGGCCCGCCGCCGAGCCGGCCTGACCGGACGTCAGCCCTCCGCCATCCCGTTGAGCAGCAGCGCGCCGAGCACGGTGCAGGTGGCCAGGAGGGTGGCTGCCGTCAGCAGGACGGTGCGGGCGCTGCCGCGGTCCAGGCCCAGGGCCTTGAAGGCCAGGGCCGTGAAGGCGAGGGCCGGTGCGAGGAGCAGCAGCAGGAGCGGGACGTCGTGGCCGAGCGAACCGGACACGGCGGCGAGGACCGCCGCGCAGCCGAACGCGCGGGCGGTCAGGTCGGTCCATCGCGGCCGTGCTCGCTCGGGGCGCATGCGGCGAGGTTAGGCCCCGCCCCCGCACCCCCACCAGTGCCGCGCGTCCGGCCCGCCCCCGCGGCCCCTCACGCCAGGCCCAGGGCGAAGACCGCGAAGCCCGCCGCCAGTACGCCCGCCAGGGCCCGCCGGATCGTGCCGGTGCGCGTCCACGGGGACTCGAACCCCCGCGCGTACCGGCCGATCAGCACCAGCAGCAGGGCGAACACCGGCATCCAGGCCAGCCGCGCCAGGATCCAGCCCACCGAGTCCGGCGCCCCCACCAGACCGGCGACCGGGCCGAGGTACGCGGCGGGGACCGCGGCGGCCAGCATCGCCGTCTGGTGCCAGCACAGGATGGTCATCGCGGACAGGTTGACGACGACCACCGGCGCCCACAGGGCGGGCCGCCGCAGCCACCCGCCCAGCCGGTCCCGCAGCAGGACCGCGGCACCGCTCTGGGCGGCGGCGAGGGCGAGGACGAGCAGCGAGGGCGGGTGGGAGTTCGTACGGACCTCATCGGGGACGCCCACCATCGACGCCGGGTAGCCGAACCAGACCAGCAGCGCGGCGAACAGCGCGGCCCCGCCGAGCAGCAGCCCCCACCCGTGCCGCCGGGTGACCCGGCCCTCACCCCAGGAGACGCCGAGCTGGTACGCGAAGAGCCAGCCGGGCAGGATGTTGAGCACGCCCAGCCAGGACGGCACGGCGTCGGCGTACGGCCCGTACCGCAGGAAGTCGACGACCGCGACCGCACCGAGCAGCGGGGCCGCGGCGTACGCGCCCAGCCGGCGCGCGGCGCGCACGCAGTACGGAGTGAGCGCCGTCACCACCGTGTACACCCCGACGAACCACAACGGCTGGACCACGAGCGTGGACGCCGTCCGCAGGGTGTCGGCCGGCACCGCGAAGCCGTGGTGCAGCAGCGGCAGCAGCCCGGCCCACACGGCGGTGACCCCGAGCACCGGCCGGCCCAGCCGGGCCAGCCGCCCCTTCAGCCAGTCGGCCGCGGGGCCCTGGTGGCGGCGGAAGGAGAGGACGGAGGCGTAGCCGCCGACCAGGAAGAAGATGCCCAGCATCTGGAGCACCCAACTGGCCGGTGCCAGGCCGCCGAACGCGGCCAGCGGACTGGCGTTGTGCAGGGCGCCGTCGGGGGAGAGGGTGAAGCCGCCGAGCAGCCAGTGCCCGGTGGGCACGGCCAGCAGGGCGAGGGCGCGCAGTCCGTCGATCGCGCGGTCGCGGCCGGCGGGCGTCTCGGCCTCGATGGTGCGGGCCGCCGTCCTGAGCGTGTGCAGCGCCTTCACCGGGCTCCCCCTTCCGCGATGGCGGCGAACGCGCGCAGCGAGGCGGTCCCGGGCGTGAAGTAGCCGTCGTGGCCGCGCGCGTCCCCGGCCGGCACGCGGCGGGCGCCGAACCCGGGGCCGGTGGGGTCGGGGCCGTGGCCGAGCCCGGCGAACTCGACGTGGGGGACCAGGCCGATCCAGTCGGTGGGGTCCTTGGCGGCCCACACCCGCGCCGTCGTGTTGAGCTCCGCCGCGCTGCCGGCCCGCATGCCGGGCGAGGCGACCGCCACGATGTCCCTGGCCTTGACCCGGTGCGCGGCGAGCCCGCAGACCACCGAGCCGTAGCTGTGGCAGAACAGCGCCGGCTCGGCGGCGCCGACGGCCCGCAGCCCCTCGGTGAACCGGACGAGCCGGTCCGCCCCGGCCGCGGCCAGGTCCCCGCCGGCGGCGTCGAGGCCGACCCCGACGGGCGTGGTGTACCCGGCCCACGCGACGACCGCGGTCCGGCCGCCGGTGGCTCCGCGCAGGGCGGTGGCCTTGCGGACGAGCCGGCCGAGGTTCCCGGCGTCGACGTCGGCCCCGGGCACGACCACCGCCACGTGCCGCGCCCGGGCGAGGTCGCCGTAGACCAGCACCGCCTGGCCGCGGCCGCGCGGGTCGTACGCGAGTACCTGCTGCCCCGCGAACCGGGCGCCCGCGGTACGGGCGTTGGCCGCGTACCGCAGGGCGAGCGGGGCGCCGTCGAGGTTGCCGACCACGCCCGGGTGGGCGCTCGCCAGCTCCTGCCGCCGCCGCTCGCCCAGCCCGGTGAAGTACCGTGCCGTCCGACCGGGCGTCATGGCCTCCGGGTCCGGCAGCCCGGCGGCCCGCCAGGCCGCCGTGCCGGCCGGCGCCCCGGTCACCGGCAGCTGGGTGGTGCCGGACGCCCATCCCGCGGTACCCGCGACCGCGGCGGTGGTGAGCGTGGCGGCGACCAGGATCCTGGTGAGCCTGGTCCTCGTGAACCGGCGCATGCGACGGCCCTCCCTTTCCGTTCCCGTCCCTCTCGTGGTGAGCGAGAGGAAGGTAGGAAGGAGGTGGGTGACGGCACGTCACACCGGGGAGCCAACCCGCGACTCATACCGGGGTAGGGGGTCGACGACCGGGAGGCCCCAGGGCCGGGGTGGGGTTGTCCCCCCCCCCGGCCTCCGAGAGCGGCTACCGCCCGCCGGGCGTGACCAGCCCCGACTCGTACGCGAAGACCACCGCCTGCGCCCGGTCCCGGAGGTCCAGCTTGGCGAGCACCCGCCCGATGTGCGTCTTCACGGTCTGCTCCGCCAGCACCAGGTGCCCGGCGATCTCCTGGTTCGACAGCCCCCGTGCGACCAGTTCCAGCACCTCCGTCTCCCGCGGGGTGAGCCCGTTGAGCCGCAGCGCGGCCCGGTCGGCGCGCGGCGCGGGACGCGAGGCGGCGAAGTCGGCGATCAGCCGCCGGGTCACCGACGGGGCCAGCAGGGCCTCTCCGGCCGCGACCACCCGTACCGCGGAGATCAGGTCGGCCGGCGGCGCGTCCTTCAGCAGGAAGCCGGAGGCGCCCGCGCGCAGGGCCTCGTACACGTAGTCGTCCACGTCGAAGGTGGTGAGCATCAGCACCCTGGGCCGGTGCAGCACGCCCGGCGGCGGGTCGAGGATCTCGCGGGCGGCCGCGAGTCCGTCGAGTTCGGGCATCCGCACGTCCATCAGGACCACGTCGGGGTGCACGGCGCGCGCCAGGTCGACGCCCTGCCGCCCGTCCGGCGCCTCGCCTACCACGTCGATGTCGGACTGTGCGGAGAGCAGGGCCGCGAAGCCCGCCCGCACCATGGCCTGGTCGTCGACGATGATCACGCGGATGGTCACGGGAGGTCCTTCGGGGTCGTCAGCGGCAGCCGGGCGGCGACCCGGAAGCCCCCGTCCGGGAGCGGCCCGGTGTCCAGGGAGCCGCCGGTCAACCGTACGCGCTCGCGCATCCCGACGAGGCCGTGCCCGGTGCCCTTGCCACCCTCCAGCGGGGCGGCGGGTCCTTCGGCGGGCCCGTTGACGACCAGGACGTGCAACCAGCCCTCGCCGTCACCCCGTACGGACACCCGGGTCGCGGAGCCGGGCGCGTGCCGCACCACGTTGGCCAGGGCCTCCTGCACGATCCGGTACGCCGACAGGCCGACCGCCTGCGGCAGTTCGCCCGGACCCGGCAGGTCCGCGGCCATCGACAGCTCGGCCGGCACCCCGGCCCTGACGGTGGCCTCCACCAGCTGCTGCACCCGGTCGAGCCCGGGCTGCGGCGCCCGCTCGCCCTCCGCCCCCTCGCTGCGCAGCACGGAGAGGAGCCGCCGCATCTCGGTCAGCGACTCGCGGGCGCCGGCGGCGATCGAGGCGAACTCGTCCCGCGCCCCCGCCGGCAGGTCCGGGATCCGGTACGGCGCGGAGTCCGCCTGCACGGTGATCACCGACATGTGGTGGGCGACCACGTCGTGCAGCTCGCGGGCGATCCGGGCCCGCTCCTCCAGGAGCGTACGGCGGGCCCGTTCGGCCTCGCTGATGGTCTCCTGCTCCACCAGCCGCCGCTCGGCCTCGCCGCGCCCCCGCAGGGTGGCCGTGACCAGCAGCACGGTGCCGGTCAGCACGAACAGCAGCACCGTGAGGCCGGCGGCCCGGTTGGGCGAGAGCAGCTCGAACACCGCCCCGGCGGCGCCGGTCGCCAGCCACACCCCGACCAGGGCGCGCCGGCCTTCGCGCAGCCCCAGGGCAGCCATCAGCACCAGATAGCCGACGATCACCATGGGTGTCCACGGCCAGGGCCGCCCGTCGACACCGCTCGATGCCAGCAGCACGAAACCGCCCGCGACGTCCGCGGCCGAGATCACCCACCAGGCCTGGAGGGGCCGGGTGACGGCCAGCAGCAGCGGCAGGGTCTGCACGGTGGCGAGCGCCCCGGCGAGGCCGCCGGGCACCCGGTAGTCCTGTACGAGCACGACGACGGTGACCGGCAGGAGGGCGGCGGCGGTCGCGAAGGCCACCGCGTACGGCAGCCGGCGCAGCCAGGGCGAGGACGCCCGCGCGAGCAGGGCCTCACCGGGACGGGTGGGTGTGGCGAGGGCGGTGCCGAGGCTCCGGAGCAGTTCCCCGGCCCGGACCCCTGCCTGTGGCGTACGCGGCGTACGCGGCGGACGCCGCTTCTCATCGTTCATGGCCGGCCCAGGGTAGGCACGCCGCGCCCTCGGTCACGTCATACCCGGGTACCGCACACGGCCTCGTACCTGGGTGTGAAGCCGGACCGCCCGCATTGCCTTCGCCTTTAACCATTGCAACGATGCGTTGCGTTCGATTCATCGCCATTGCATCGATCTGGCCCTGTGGAGCTGGGCAGTTCACTTTACCGGCATTGACGGAGGGGGGAATGCAACGTAGCTTTCGCGATACGTCAAACACGCTATGTCGCGAGATGAGGAATGCCGTGAGCGAATCCCCGTACACCGTGCCCGCGCTGCCGACGGAGCGCCGGACCGGCTGTCCCTTCGACCCGCCGGCGGAGCTGACCGAAGCCCGGCGGCACGGCCCCGTCAGCCGCTACACCCATCCCGGCGGAAAACCCGGCTGGTTCATCACCGGTTACGAGCAGGTCCGTTCGGTCCTCGCGGACCCGCGGTTCAGCTCGCGCAAGGACCTCATGAACGTGGTCGACTTCGAACTCCCCCCGGCCCCGCCGGGCGAGTTCCTCCTCATGGACGAGCCCGAGCACAGCCGCTACCGCAAGCCTCTGGTGGGCAGGTTCACCGCCCGGCGCATGCGGCTGCTCACCGAGCGCATCGAGCAGATCACCGCCGAGTGCCTGGACGCCATGGAGAAGGCGGGCCCCGGGGCGGACCTGGTGACCGCGTTCGCCAAGCCCATCCCCACCATCGTCATCTGCGAGATCCTCGGCGTGCCGTACGCGGACCGGGCGTCCTTCCAGGAGCAGATCGACACGTTCATGAACGGCGAAACGGGCGACGAGGAGCTGATCGCCGCCTACACCGCCACCCAGGAGTACCTCGGCCGGCTCGTCGCGGCCAAGCGTGCCCACCCCACCGACGACGTCCTGAGCGAGCTCGCCGACAGCGACCTGACCGACGAGGAGCTGCGGGGCATCAGCCTGATCCTGCTGGCCGCCGGGTTCGACACCACGGCGAACATGCTGTCCCTCGGTACCTTCGCGCTGCTGCAGAACCCGGCGCAACTGGCCGCGCTGCGCGCCGAACCCGAGCTGATCGACCGCGCCGTGGAGGAGCTGCTCCGCTACCTGAGCGTCGCCAAGACCTTCCACCGGACGGCACTGGAGGACGTCGAGGTGGCCGGCCGGACCATCGAGGCGGGCACGACGGTCGTCCTCTCGTACCACACGGCCAACCGCGACCCCGGCCGCTTCACCGACCCCGACGTCCTCGACCTCGCCCGGCAGGACGGCGGGCACGTGGCCTTCGGGCACGGCATCCACCTGTGCCTGGGCGCCCAACTGGCCCGCGTCGAGATGCGGATCGCCTTCTCCGCGCTGCTCGACCGCTTCCCCACGCTGCGCCTGGCCGTACCCGCCGACGAGGTCGCGCTGCGCCCGGAGGCGGCGGACATCTTCGGGGTGAAGAGCCTGCCGGTCACCTGGGACGCGTGACGGCGGACGGTGCCGGGGGAGCCGTCAGGCCGGCGGGCCGTCCACCGGGACGCCCAGCCGGGCGGCCACGGTCGTGAGGGCCGCCCCGAGGGGCAGGGCGACGCGCGCGGCGGCATGACGGTCGCCGCGCGTGACGTCCCGGTTGACGATCAGCACCGGCTTCCCGGCATCGGCCGCCTGCCGGACGAACCGCAGGCCGGACATGACCGTCAGCGAGGAGCCCAGGACCAGCAGCGCGCCGGCCCGGTCGACCAGCTCGCGGCAGTGCGCCACCCGCGCCTGCGGCACGGTCTCGCCGAAGAACACCACGTCCGGCTTGAGGATCCCGCCGCACTCGGTGCACGGCACCACGCGGAAGCCGCCGACCTGGTCGTCGCGGAGGTCCGCGTCGCCGTCCGGGTTCAGCGCGGCGGGCAGCGGCGCGAACCCGCGGTTCGCCTCCTCCAGCCGCCCGGCGAGTTCCCGGCGCGAGCCTGCGGCGCCGCACGAGAGGCAGACCACCCGTGCCAGGCTCCCGTGCAGCTCGACCGCGTCGGTGCTGCCGGCGGCCTGGTGCAGTCCGTCGACGTTCTGCGTGACGACCCCCGTCAGCAGGCCGTGCCGGCCGAATGCGGCCACGGCCCGGTGCCCGGCGTTCGGCCGGGCGCGTCCGAAGGTGCGCCACCCGAGGTGGCTGCGCGCCCAGTAGCGGCGCCGGGCGCCCGCGCTCCCGGTGAAGTCCTGGTACGTCATCGGCGTGTGCCGGCTCAGACTCCCGCCCTCGCCGCGGTAGTCGGGGATGCCCGACTCGGTCGAGATGCCGGCCCCCGTCAGCACCAGCACGCCCCCGCCGCCGAGCGCCTCGACGACGGGCTCCAGGTCCGTGGTGCCCGGGGGCAGGTCCTCGTCGGGGATCCAGCTCAGGGTGGGGCGCATGCGCATACGGCCCAGCGTACGCCGCCCGGGTCCGGAGCCCCGGAACCCGCCCGTCCGGCCGTACGCCCGTTCTAGCGTGCTTGTCATGACCTCGCTCAGGTATGGGCGGGCGCCCTGGCTCGCCCTCGCCGCCGCCCTGCTCCTCGTCCCGGAAGCCGCCGCGGCCTCCGCCCCCGCGGCCCCGGTCTTACGGGCCCCGGCCCCCGCACCGGCCGCGACGCCGGACCGGCCCTCGTACGACGTGACGCTGCGGGCCGACGCCGACGGCTCCCGCTGGACCGGCCGCCAGACCGTCTCCTTCCGCAACGCCGCCCGCACACCGCTGCGTTCGGTCGACGTACGGCTCTGGGGCAACGGCACGCACGGCTGCGGCACCCCGGACCGCCCGGCCCCGGTCCGGGTGGCCGGGGTCACCGGCGGCACCCCGCGCCCCCTCACCGTCGGCTGCACCGCGCTGCGCATCGACCTGCCCGCGCCGCTGCCGTACGGGAAGCGGGCCAGGATCTCCTTCGACCTGGCCCTCACCGTCCCCGACCGCGTCCACCGCTTCGGCAGGGACGGCGCCCACCGCTACCTGGGCAACGCGCTCCCGCTGCTCGCCGTACGCGACGCAGCGGGCCGGCACCTCGACCCGGACGTCGGCTTCGGCGAGAGCTTCCACACCCTGACCGGCGACTTCCGGGTCGCCCTCGACCACCCCCGCACCCTCGTCGTACCCGCGACCGGCACGACCACCCGGCGCCCGGGCGCCCCCGGCCGCACGGTCAGCACCAGCCTGGCGCGCGGCGTCCGGGACGTCGCGTGGGCGGCGGGCCCCTTCCGGTCCAGGTCGCTCACCACGCCCGGCGGGACCCGGCTGAACGCGTACTGGACCGCCACCACGCCGCCCGAAGGCGTCGCGACCGACCTCACGGCGGCCGCGGGGGCCGTCGACGAGTTCGGGAAGCGCTTCGGGCGCTACCCGTACGGCGAACTCGACCTCGTCATGAGCGACGCCCTCGACGACTTCGGCAGCATGGAGTTCCCCGGCCTCGTCCTGCTCTGGACCGAACGGGAGGGCTCGGCCGTCGTCCACGAGATCGCCCACCAGTGGTTCTACGGCATCGTCGGCAACGACCAGTTCGCCGCGCCCTGGCTGGACGAGTCGTTCGCCCAGTACGCGAACCAGCTCTTCTACCGCGAGGACACCACCACCTGCTGGAAGGACCAGGGCGCCTGGCCCAGCGACACGGCCGCCCTCACCCGCTCCATGGGCTACTACGCGGCCGGCCGCCGCTCGGAGTGGGTCCGCGTCGTCTACGTGCGCGGCGCCTGCGCCCTCCACGACCTCGAACGCACCCTGGGCTCCCGTGCCATGGCCCGCATGCTGCGCGGCTACGTACGCGACCACTGGCTCGGCGTCGCCACCACCGCGGACTTCAAACGCGCGGCGCAGGCGGCCACGTCCCGGGACCTCACCCCGTTCTGGACGGAACACCGGATCCGCTGACCCCGGGCGGCCCGGCCCGATCCGAAAGAGCCGGACCGCACGCGAGAAGCCGATCTGCGGTTCCAGGGGCGAGCCGGAACTGACGGTCTGTCGGTGGGATGTCATGGCGCCATGCTGCCAGGCGGTCGATCCCTTCAGCCGACGTCTCCGTGCCCCGCCGCGTCCCCGTGGCCCGCCGCCCCGCCCGGCGGGCGGAAGCATGCGGTGACCGCCTTCCCGCGGTGGCAGGCGTGGACGTCCCACGTGTCGGCCAGCGCGTCGACGATGCCGAGGCCGCGCCCGGAAGTGGCGCCCGCCCCCGCCTCCCGGGGCTTCGGCAGGTGGGGGTCCGGGTCGGCGACGCTCACGTGCAGGCAGCTGCCGTCCCAGGTCAGCACGAGGTAGGCGGTCCCGGAGGCGTGCAGGTGCGCGTTGGTCACCAGCTCGGACACGGTCAGCAGGACGGAGTGCACCGTGTCCGGCGCGTCCGCGGTCCAGGGCAGCAGCGCCAGGTGCTCCGAGGTCCACGCGCGGGCAGCCCGCGCCCCCTTCGCCACCGGGAAGGAATGTGCCCAGCCCACCGCACGCAGCTCCAACGCCCTCACCTCGTCCCGTTCCTGACGTCCGGTACTGCCTCTACCCGGTACGGCTGCCCGCATCCACCGCAGCGCGTTCCCGCGGGCACCGCCCCCGAGCCGGGGTCAGCCCCCGGCCTCCAGCAGCCGCCGCCGCGCGTCGAGTTCGGGCCTCGTGAAGAGGTGCCCGGACTTCCGCAGCAGCCCGGTCAGTTCCCCGCGCTGCGCCGGGTCCTCGAACCGCCGGGCATCCCAGTCGCAGCCGCGTACGGTCGCCCACGCCGTCGCCCGCAGCTCGGGGTTCCCGTCCTTCAGCAGCGCCACGGCCGCCCGCAGTTCGTGGATCCCGCCCCGCGCGCGCAGCAGCCGGAAGGCGGCCCGCCGGCTCGGCAGGGCCACGTTGGGGGCCAGCAGCGGGGAGAGGTCGTCCGGGTCGAGGACCTTCGCCCACCTCAGCAGGCCGCGACACGCCTCGCGCACCACGGGCGCCGCATCGTCCATCAGGGCCGCCAGAAGATCGTCCGTCCCGACGGCGTCCACCAGGCGCAGCCCGGCCAGCGCGGCGGCCCGGACCGGGCCGGCGGGGTGGGCGAGCAGGTCCTGGAGGACGGGCACGGCTCCGTCCCCGCCGCATTCGGCCAGCCCGGCCACCGCGTACGGGGAGGGCCCGGCGGGATCCGCGACCAGCCGCCGGTACAGCCCGGCCGGGTCGCCGCCCTGCTCGCCGACCAGCAGGCGGGCGCGGGCCCGTACGAAGTGGGACGGGTCGGTCAGGTGCCGTACCGCCTCGGCACCCCGCCCGGCCGGGCCCAGCGCGGTCACGCCGGCGGCCCGCACCTGTGGCTGCCGCGCGCCGAGCAGCGCGTCGACGGTGCCGGCGACCGCCACGGAGTCCTGCTGCCACCGTCCGGCCGGCATCCCGGCGCCGCCGAGGGCCGCCAGCACCGCGTCCGTCCAGAGCCGCGCCGTGCCGGGGTCGGCCTCGGCCACGGCCTCCCGGGCCAGGACCCCTACCACCGCCCCGCGCCCGGCGAGGGTGAGGCGGACGGCGAAGCGCCGGGTCGGCAGGTGCCGGTCACGGCGGAGCGCGGCCAGCATCTCCCCGGCCTGCCCGCGGCCCGGCCGCGCGCGCCACCACTGCGCCAGGCGCGGCTCCCGGGCGTGCAGGGCCGACTCGAAGAACTCGAGGGCCCAGCCGCCGTGCCGGCGCGCGCTCATCAGGAGCACCGTCCCGGTGGACTGGAGCACCGTCTCCCGCGGCCAGGCCGCCAGCATTGCGACCAACCGCTGCCGGGCCCGCGCCCGCACCGCCGGCACCGGGTCCGTGCAGCGGATCACCACGAGGGGCAGTGGCAGGGACACCCTGTACGGGCGCCGGAGCGCCGCCTCGCGCACGTGCCCGTCCGGGTGGCAGAGCCGCAGCCCGACGGGCACGCCCGGCGCGCTCCAGCCGCCCGGCCCGTCCCAGGCGCCGCGGCGGGCGCCCGTACGCAGCTCCCGCCGGACGCACGCGTCGAAGGCGACCCACGCCTCGGGCGTACCCGGCCCCGCGACGGTCCCGCCGCCCGGCCCGCCGTGGTCCAGCAGCGCCCGCGCGATCGCCTGCCCGGCCCTCACCGAACGACGGTGCTCCGCCCCCATGTTCTCCCCTGTTCCGCAGGCCTGTGCGGCCCGACCGTAACGGCCCTCGGCGCACGACTTCGAACCGATTCCGGTCTCCGGTACAACCTTTCCCGGCCCTCGTCGATCATGACCGTCAGAACCCGGCCGCGCGACCGCGCGCCGGGCCGGACCGACTGCAGGGGGTTGACGTGCGGAAATGGGTGGCGCTTGGCGCCGCACTGGTCATGCTGGGCGGAGCGACGGCAGGGCCGGCGCTGGCGGCCCCGGCCGCGCCGAACGTCCCGGCCGCGCCGACGGCCGAAGAGCCGCCCGAGATGGCGTGGCGCACCAACATCCTGGTAGCGAACGGATCCGGCGCGTACCTGTCCCTCGCCCGGCCGGGCGAATGGTTCAGCGGGGTGATGGTCTACGTCTTCAACAAGAAGGGGCTGCCGGACGCCGACTGGAGCGACGGCGGGCTGCCCAAGGGGATGACCGTCCATCCCGGCAACGGCTGTTACGCCAAGCGCGGGGTCGTCGGAGTGTGGGTGTGTGACGCCTCCACCTGGGGCGACTCCGCCCAGGGCGTCAGCGTCGGCACGGCCAAGTCGGTGCCGAGCGGCACCAAGGTCTGGTTCGGAGCGGCGGCGGTGGGCCGCGACGGCATCGACGCCGCCGTCAAGCGCGCCCAGCGACTGACCGAGGACCGCCGGATCACCGTGAAGACCCGGGCGGACGCGGCGAAGAACACCTTCGTGTTCACCGCCCCCCGGCTGAAGGCCGGCGGCACGGTCACCCACACCGTCAAGGCCCACGTCGTCGACCGCGGCGACTTCGAGCTGACCTTCGGGCCGGCGCCCGGCCAGCGGGGGTGGAACCCGGACGCCGCGGAGAGCGAGGTCTACCTGCGGTCCCTCTCCGCGCCCGGCGTGAAATGCTCGCACGGTACGGACAAGCTGGCCTACATCTGGTCGGGCGGCGGCTGCACCCTGCCGCCCGGCGACCACACCATCACGTACACGCTGGCGGCCGGCAAGCAGGTGCCCGCCTGGAAGCTGCGGGCCACGGCCGTGCACAAGATCTTCACCAGCGGCGACGGGGACCCGGGCGCCACCGCCGACTTCCGGGTCAGCAGCCCGCTTCCGGTCGCGGAAGACCACGTACTCCTCGGCCGGGCCGGCCAGGGCGAGCTGTGGGCCAACTCGATGCGGACGCTCAACCACGAGCGGCGCGTCGGCAGCTTCTGGCACATCTACGACCAGGGGGAGAAGCTCGCGCCGATCACCACCCAGGGCACCGGCGGCGGGGTCGTCGGCCGGGACGCGGACGGGGTGCTGTGGCACTACCGGACCACCACGGACGGCAGGCTGCTGAAGCAGCGCACCCGGGTCGGCTCCGGCTGGGGCAAGTACGACAAGCTCGCCGGCGGGGGTGACCTGACCGGCGACGGCAGGGCCGACCTCCTCGCGCGCGACCGCTCCGGCGTCCTGTGGCTGTACGCGGGCACGGGCCGCGACTCGGCCCCGTTCGCGCCCCGCACCAAGGCCGGCGGCAGCTGGAAGGGGTACAACGAGATCGCCGGCGGCGCCGACCTGAACGGTGACCGGAAGCCCGACCTCCTCGCCCGCGACGCGTCCGGCGTGCTGTGGCTGGTCCCCGGCACCGGACGGGCGAGCAGCCCCTTCGGACAGCGCGTCAAGATCGGTTCGGGCTGGCGCGGTTACCGCACCCTGAGCGTCCTCGGCGACATCGACCGCGACTACAAGGCGGACGTGGTGGCCCAGGACGCGACCGGCGCCATCTGGATCTACCGCGGGACCGGCAAGGCCTCGGCCCCCTTCGCCCCGCGGGAGCGGGCGAGCGCCGAAGCCGACGCGCGGAACTACAACCTCCTCTTCTAGCAGGGCAGCGCACGGCCCCACGACCCCCACCGGACGTCCCGGCTCCCGCGCGAGAGCGGCGGGGCCGGGACGTCCGCGCGTTGCCCCCGAAAAACCGGTGGAGCGGCACCGCCCCGTGTCGCTACCGTGCAGCCGACCCAGTCGTCCGGCGAAGGACGTGCCGTTGTACACCCTGTGAGACCTCCCGAGCGCTGATCCGTCGCGCGTCGCGCATGCCGCGCGCCGTGCCCCTTTCTGCTGCGGACTTCTCACTGGAACAGGTGTACTCCTGTGCTCGAAACCTGGGTGGTCACTCCCACCTGCCTCCCTCTCGTCCTCCGCCGGTGCCACAGCTGCGCCGCCGAGCGCTTCCGGCCGAGCGGCAGGTTCCGCGTCAACGCGAACCACAAACTTCTCGACGTCTGGCTCCTGGTGCTCTGCACGGGCTGCGGGGAAACGGCGAAGCTCGCCGTCCTGGAGCGGGCGCACGTACGCTCCGTACGGCCCGGACTCCTGGACCGGCTGCACGACAACGACGCCGGCCTGACGGCCGAGCTGCTCCAGGACCCAGCCCTGCAGCGCCGCAACCGCATCGCCCTCGACTGGACCGGTGCCTGGCGCCTGGACACGGGCGGCACGGTGCCCCCGGACCGCGAGGTGATCGACGTCGCGGTCCGCTTCGCGGCGCGGATCCCCGTACGCCCGGTGCGGCTGATCGCCGAGGGCTGCGGACTCCCGCGAGCCGAGGTCGAGCGGCTCGTCACGGAAGGGAGCGTCGTCTCCGCGGTCCGCCTGAACGCCCGGACCTCCGGGGACTTCACCTTCACGCTCAAACGCTGAGCCCCCACCGGGGCCGGGCTCCCGGCCGGCACGACACACCCCGCCGGCCGGGATCCCGGCCCCGCCCACTCCGGTGACCCGCCTACGGCACCTCTGCTCAGCCGGCCCCGCCAACTCCGGTACGGAACTCAGCCGGTGGCCGTCCCCGGCCCCGCCGGTCCGCGCAGCAGCAGCGCGGTCAGCGCTCGCGCAGCCACTCCAGGTGCTCCCGCAGGATTCCCGGCCGCTCTCGTGGACGCGCTGCGCGCGGAGCGGTCGCGGCCGGGGCCGCCGTCGTCACGGGCGCGAGCGGTTGTACGACGCGGTCGCCGCGGAGGACGGCGTACGGGCCGTCTTGGCCGGCGGCCGCACGGCGCGGGCATCGCTGCTCGTCGGCGCGGACGGCATCTGGTCGGCCACCCGCTCCGTCCTGGCCCCCGGTGTACATGGAACCCGGCGTCTTCACCCTGACCTTCGCCCGCAACGCCGTCTTCATCCACCTCGGCGCCCTCGACGGCACGGTCTGGTGGCAGGCCCAGGTCGCGTCCCCCGCACCCCCCGACCTCCGCCTGACCGGCGAGGAGTGGAGGCGCCCCGCGGTACTACCGCCTGACTGGCCGCGGCGGGGGAGGACCCCGAAGCCGACGGTCCGGCAGCCCTGGCGCAGGACCCCGGGGGACCGGCACAGCCGACAGCCCCGGCGCGGACCCCGCCCGATGCGCCCCGGCCGTGGAGCCGGGCGGGCCGCCGTGTGTCCGTCAGGCGCCGCACCCCGTGCCGCAGGCCCAGCGCCCCCGTTTCGTTCTGTGTACCCACGGCTTCGTTTACAGGGCGGCGGCCGGCCCCCGCCGCGGGTGATGCTGGTGTCCAGACAACCAGGAGGCCGTCCCTGCCCGCGCGTGCCTCCTTGCTACGCGTGGCGACCCCTCCCGCAAGGCCCACGAGGGGAGTCCGCATGGCCGACACCGTCCGCGCCCCCGTCGTGCTGGACAGCCCGCCCCACGCCGCGGGCGTCGTGGTCTGCCGCCTCATCGGCGAGATCGACATCGACTGCCGGGCCGAGGTCCGGCAGTCGTTCTCCCAGGCGGTCGCCCGCGCCACCGAGGCCCTCGTGGTCGACTGCGGGCGGCTCGAATTCTGCGACTCGACCCTCCTCAACGCCCTGATCCAGCTCCACCGTCAGGCGCAGGCCCGCGAACTCGGCCTCGCTCTGGCGGCGCCCCCCGCTCAGCTGCTCCGGCTTCTCACCCTCACGGGCACGGGCAACCTGCTCCCCACCCACCGGACCGTCGCCCACGCTCTCCACGCCGTCGACGGCAAGCCGCGTGGCGCCAGGGTCACCGCAGACCTCGTCACGTCCGCGGACGGACGCCCCGCCCCCCGCACGCACCCGGCGGCACCGAGCAGGCCCGCGGCCCTTCCCCGCACCGAACGCACGGGCCCCAGCGCGTACGTCACCGTGCCCGGCACGGAGATTGCGGCGCCCGGCAGGGACGTCACCGCCCCCGGCACAGAGGGTGCCGCGCCCGGCAGGCACGTCACCGTGCCCGGCGCCGACGGTGCGGTCCCCGGCACGCAGGCCACCGACCCCGGCGCCGACGGCGCGGCCCCCGGCACGCACGCGGCCACCCCCACCCCGCACCAAGGCGCACCGGAAAGCCACCCCACCACCCCCGGCGCGCACCGCACGACCTCCGGCGCCCACGAGCCCGCCCCCGCCACGCACCCGGCCACCCCCGCCACCCACGAGCGGGACGTCCTGGAGCAGGCCCTGCGCGAGGCGGAGCGCGGCGTCCGGGCGACCACCTCCTGGAACCTCACCGAAGGCGACCGGGAAGTCCTCCGGGCCCTGCTGGCCGAACTCGACGCCTCGGCAGCAGAACCCCACGACCGCACCCGGCTTGCAGAGGCCTGCGCGGCCACCGCCATCGCCGCCCGGCAGGTGCGCGGCCTCCTCGGCCGGCTGCTCGGGGACTGCGCCGCCGCCCTCCGCCCGGCCCTGCACCCTCAGGCGGCGCCTGTCACCGCACCCCAGGCGGCCACGGCCCTGCGGCGCATCCGGGCCCTGGTCGCCCGCACGCTCTGCTGAGTGCCCTCGCGAACGCCACGGACGTGGCGATCGCCGCGACCACCGCAATCGCCACAGCAGTCACCACCGTCAGCGCCGTCTCCACCGTCACCGCCGTCACGACCGATCGGTACGGCACTCCACCACGCCCATCGCCCGCAACCCGTCCAGTGACCGCCGCACGGTCTCCTCGGGCCCGCCGTCGACGGACAAGGTGACCCCGCGCTCGTCACCGGAAAGCGGCTCCAGCGCGGCGTACTGCGAATCCAGCAGGGCCGCCGGCATGAAGTGCCCCGAGCGCGCGGCCATCCGACGGGCGATCAGCTCCCGCTCGCCGGCCAGGTGGACGAAGAGCGCGTCGGGTGCCGCCTCCCGCAGCCGGTCCCGGTAGCTCCGCTTGAGGGCCGAGGCGGCGATCACGCCCCCGCGGCCGCCCTGCCGCCGCACCCACCCCCCGACGGCGTCCAGCCACGGCCACCGGTCCGCATCCTCCAGCGGCACGCCGGAGGACATCTTCGCGACGTTGCGTGCCGGGTGGAAGTCGTCCCCTTCTGCGTACGGGAGACCGAGCGCGGCCGCCAGCAGCCGCCCGACGGTGGTCTTGCCGGTACCGGAGACGCCCATCACGAACACGGTCGGCCTGTCGCTCATCCCCCAGTCAACCTCACCCGGGCGCCCGGCCGGCCCCGTCCCGTACCGCCGCGGCCACGACCCCCGCCAGCAGCACGACCGCCGCCCCCAGCGCCCACCCCACCCCCGGCCCCGCGTACAGCAGCCCACCGGTCGCCGCACCCAGGAACAGCACGGCCACCGACACCGCACGCCGCACCGCGGCCGCCCTGCCACGCGCGCCGGCCAGCCCCGTGAGGGTCCGGGTGACCACCGTGGTCGTCAGGTCCGGTACGTCCAGCCGGCGCACCATCCCGTTCTGCAGGCCCATCCCGACCGCCAGCGGCACCAGCACCGCGTACCGCCCGGCGCCGGACACCTGGCACCCCAGCGCCACCCCGGCCAGCACCGCCTCCACGGCGACCAGCAGGGCCGGCAGGCGGCCGCCTGCCGCGGCCCGGGGCCACCGCCCGGCCGCCACCGCACCCACCAGGAACGCCGCCAGCGCCGCCGCCGGCCCGGCGGCGGACAGCCCCCCGACCCCGGCCACCGCCAAGCCGAGGAAGACCACGTTCCCCGTCATGTTCGCCACGAACACCTGGCCGAGCCCCAAGAAGCTCACCGCGTCCACCAGCCCGCTGGCGAACGTCAGCACCAGCAGCAGCGGCGCCGGCCCGGCGAACCGGTGTCCCCCGGGGAACAGCCGGCCGCCCGCACCGGCCGCCGCGTCCGGGCCCGTCACCGCGCGCCCGGACGCGGCGACCGGGCCGCCGGCGGTCGCCGGCCACCACGACGGTGCCGCTGCGCGCTGCCTCCATGCCCCCAGTGGACCAGCGCCCGCACGGGTGCGCGACCGGACCCCGCGCAAAAAGAAGTGGGCCGCCGGGCCGCGGCTTGGTAGCGTGCGGGACACCGTGACAGGACGCGAGGAGGTGGGACCCATGAACACACGATCGAGGTGGGTGCTCCCTCCTTCCGTCACGGTGTGCGACTGACCCAGGTGTCGTCGGGAGCGCCTCAACACGGCACTCCTGAAAGGCGACAACCCATGGACCTCCACCCCGTGCACATCACCCGGACCGCGGAAACCCGGTGGGAAGCCGTTGCGGACGACCGCGTCGTCGGCCACGGCGACGTCTCGTACCGCCCCGACGGGCGGCTCTTCGTCAGCATCGACGTGTGGCAGGACGCGCTCTTCGACCGGCTCGCGACCGCCGTCCTCGCCGACCTGCCGACACCCGTCCACACCCTGGTCGGCGAGCACGACGCCGGCCTGAGGGCGCGCTGGGAACGGGCCGGCTTCACGCCCGTACGCCGCGAACGCGAGTACGTGCTCCCCACCGACCCGGCAGTCACCGGCCTGGCCATTCCCCCCACGCCCGCGGGCCTGGAGATCGTGCGCGGCGGCGATGCGGACGAAGCGCGGCTGCGCCTGCTGGACCGGACGGTCCGCGACGAGGTCGACGCCACCGTCGGATGGCGGACCATGCCGGCCGAGGTGCCGGCGCTCCCCGACGGCGACACGCTGGGGGACCTGTCCAAGTACGCCGTCGCTGTCCGCGACGGCCGGTACGTCGGCTACGTCCGGGTGGTGCCGGTACCGCGCCGGGCGCGGATCGGGCTCATCGCCGTACGGGCCGACGAGCGGCGCCGGGGCGTCGGCCGAGCGCTCCTGGCCCACGCCCTCGGCGCACTGCACGACGCGGGCACGGCATCGGCCTGGGCCGAAGCGGACGAGACCAACACCGCAGCCATCGCCCTGCTCGAGCACGCAGGAGCACGCGACCACGGCGCCTCCCTGGAACTGGCCCGCACCTGACCGCAGCCGCAAGCCCGCACCCGACCCAACCCGACCCCACCCCACCCGACCCGCCCCAACTCAACGAATCGAGAAACAGAACACCTTGGTGAGAACAGCGAACGGCCTGGAGATCGAAGGCACCGTCGTCGACTGCCTGCGCAACGCCAACTTCACGGTGGAGCTGAGCAACGGACACCGTGTCCTGGCGCACATCAGCGGCAAGATCCGCAAGAACCGCATCAAGATCCTCCCGGAGGACCGGGTACTCGTGGAACTGAGCCCGTACGACCTGACCCGCGGCCGCATCCTCTACCGCTACCGCACCTGACCCACCCCCACCGTGCGCCCGGCCCCGCCGGGCGCACGGCCCGCGCTCGTGCCCGGGCACGCCCGCGGAATCCGCCAGGTGGCGGGCGGCTGCGGGCGATCCGGGTAGCCGCGCCGCCGGACGGGCAGACGCCCGATCATGCAGGAAAAGATCGCCGGCCTTGCCCGTACCGTCCGTGACCGCCGCCGCGAGCCCGTCGTCGTCCAGGCACTCCGCTCCACGCTGGCCGCCGTAGTCTCCTACGTCGTCGCCCTCCGCCTCAGCAGCGAGCCGGCGCCCCTCACCGCCCCGCTCACCGCACTCCTCGTCGTCCAGGTCACCCTCTACTCGACGCTGACCACCGGCATCCGGCGGATGAACTCGGTCGTCGCCGGCGTCCTGATCGCCATCGGGTTCAGCGCGCTCGTTGGCCTGAGCTGGTGGAGCCTCGGCCTGCTGATCCTGGCGTCCCTGCTGGTCGGCCATCTGGTGAGGGTCGACGAGTTCGTACCCGAGGTCGCCATCAGCGCCATGCTGGTCCTCGGGGTCACCCGGGTCGCCGACACGGCCTGGGACCGCATCCTGGAGACCCTGATCGGGGCCGCCGTCGGTCTGCTGGTCAACCTGCTCGTCGCGCCCCCGGTCTGGGTCGGCCCCGCGGGGGAGGCGATCACCGGCCTGGCCGAACGGATGAGCCGCCTGCTGGTCCACATGGGCGAGGCCCCGATCGCCGCCGGCACCGGGGACGTCGGCCAGGCCGCCGCTCGGCTCCACGAGGCACGCCGCCTCGACAACGACATCGCCCACGTCGACGCGGCCCTCCGGCAGGCCGAGGACAGCCTCCGCCTGAACCCCCGCGTCCGAGAAGGGCTGATGTTCCGGCTGGTGCTGCGCACCGGCCTGGACACCCTGGAGATCTGCGCGGTCGTCCTGCGGGTGGCCTGCCGCACCCTGACCGACATGGCCCAGGCCCGCCCCGCCGACCAGCACGGGCCGGAACTGCCCCCTGGCACCCACCAGGCACTGCGCAGCGTCCTGGAGCACACCGCCGTGGCCGTGGTGAGCTTCGCCCAGCTGATCTCCGCCCAGGTCAGCTCCAACGCCGAGGAGGCGGAGGAACGGCTCTCCCACGAGCTCGCGGTCGCCCGCGCGAGCCGGGACCGCTTCGCCGTCCTGCTGTGGGCCGTGGTCCGCGAGCACCCCGCCCAGTGGCAGCTGTACGGCGCCCTGCTGGCCGAGATCGACCGCGTCCTGGACGAGCTGGGCGTGGAGAAGCGCACCGAGCGCCTGATGGAGGAACTCGACCGCCACGCCCGCACCCGCCGGACCCGCCGTCCCGGTCTCCGCCGCCTCCGCGACCGCCTCCCGGTCCGGGCCGGGGGCAAGGGGTGACCCGCCTCCGCCCCACCCGTCCCCGATCGAGTCCCCGGACGCACGCCTCAACCACCCCGGGACCCCAGCCAGCGCGCCATCGCCCGCGTGATCGCCCCGCCCGCCCGGCGGTCGTAGCCCTCGAAGCACGGCATCGCGTTCGCCTCGAGGAAGTACCACTCCCCGGTGGCCCGGTCGACCTTGAAGTCGACGCCCAGCAAGGGCACCCCGGTGTGCGCGGTGAGCCGGGCGCAGCCGCCGAGGACGGACTCCGGCAGGGTGATCGGCCGGTAGTCGTTCACGCCCGCGACGGTGCGGTAGTCGAGCACCGGCGAGTGAATAGCCTCGCCGAACGCCTCGTCGCCCACGGTGTGCACGCGTACGTCCGGTCCCACGATCCGTTCCTGGAACAGCACCGGCACCCGGGCCAGCCGGTCCAGCCGCTCCTCATGGCACGCCTCGTAGACCTGCGCGAAGGTCTTCACGGCGGACGCGCCCTTGAACACCGCCCCCGCCGCACAGCCGGCGACGAACGCACGCGCCTCGTCGGGGTCGGAGGTCAGACACGTCCGGGGCACGGGCCAGCCGCCCACGGCGGCCAGCGTCACCGCGTGCAGGACCTTCGTGAACCCGGTGGCCTCGCGCAGCGGACGGTTCATGACCCGCACGGGCAGGTGCTCGAACAGCCGCAGGAAGGCCTGGTAGTGACCGGCGGCGGCGCGCCCGGAGCCGGCGTCCGGGGCATGGGCGGACACGTCCAGCAGCCGGCACCACACGGCTGCGGCCTCGCCGGCCCGGATGAACCGGCGGCCGGTGTCGACGGTCGCGCCGGCCAGGTCGTCGAGGGGGACCCGTACCGATCCGCGCAGCGCCAGGGAGGCGAGGTCGACCGCCGCATGGTCCAGGCCCGCGGCCCGTACGGCGTGGAGGCCCGCCAGGAACGTCGGGTCGGCGGCCACGCCGACGCAAAGGATCACGGGACCAGCCGGCCCAGGAGCGCGGCGTACGCGGCGTCCTCGACCGGCCCGAAGCGGTGGTGGCTCACCCAGGGGGAGGCCTCCAGGAGGAGCAGCGGCCCGTCGCCCTTGTCATCCCTGTCATCCCGGTTGTCCCCGTCGTCTCCGTCGTCTCCGTCGGGGGTGCTCACGGTGACGATCGCGAACTCCGTCCGCCTGGCGTGCAGCCAGTCGCGGATCGTAGCCACCTCCCGCGCACGGCGGGCGAGCGCCCGCCGGTCGGCGGGGGAGCCGAGGGCGAACGTCGCGGCTCCGGCGACGAGGAACCGGCGTGTCCGCCCCGCGTCGATCCGCGTCACGTGCACGACGTCGTACGGGGTGCGTGCGGCGGGGTCGAGCTCCGCGTGGTCGTCGAGGCGGTAGGCGTGGTTCCCGGGCTCGTCCGGCCCGTTGGCGAGGGTGCCGGCCGCGCGGATGCGGGACGTCGACGCCGCGAGCTCCAGCGGGTCCAGCCGGGGCGGGCACCCGTACACCGTTGGCCGGTTGACCACCGGGCCAGGCCACAGCGCCACGGCCGCCCACAGAGCGGCCTGCCGCTCGGCGGCGGCGAACCGGGCGGCCGCTGTGGCCGAAGCCGAAGCCGAAGCCGAAGACGCAGCCGCAGCCGCAGCCGAAGCCGAAGCCGAAGCCGGAACCGAGGGAGAGGCGGCCGGCAGGCCCCGGCAGAGGATGCCGACCGGAGGCCTGCCGTCGACGAGAACGGTGCTGCGGTGGCGCAGCCCGCGGGACACCGTCACCGTCACCGAGAGGCGGTCGAAGCCGGCCGCCACCACGGTGTCCACGCCCCGGCCGGTGGCGAAACGGGCGAACCGTGCGGCGGTCTCGTCACCGTCCTCCGCCAGCACCAGCAGCGTCATCGCCCTCCCCGAAGGCCTGCAGTGCCTCGGCGACCAGCCAGGCGCGCTCCCCGATCCCGCTCACCACGTCCGGCCGCGCCCCGGGCGGCACGAACAGCGCCTCCTCGTCGCACGGCGGCCCGCCTAGCGGGGTTCCCACGTCAGCGCGGCGCCCGGCCCGCCCGGCACCCGGTCGACGCCCCAGCCGCGCTCGTACTCCTTGTACTCGCTGCGCTCGGTCGACTCGCTGTTCTCGCTGTTCTCCGTGGTCTCGCTGGATTCGCTGCCCTCGCTCCCTTCGGTCCCCTCACTGCCCTCGGAACCGGTGAACGACGCTTCGGCGCAGGCCCCGGGGCCCCTCGCGCCCAGGAACTGCAACGCCAGCTGCTGTACACCGTCCGGAAATTCGCCGAATGCGCGCCCGCTCATCGCACGCCGCCCCCTCGCCCGTGGCCCAGCCTCTCCTCATCGAACCGCGCAACCACCGCCCACGCAAGGCCCGTTCGGCCGCGCCGTCCGCCGCACCCGGACCGGGCGCGATGACGGCACACCGAGGCCCGGGGGGCCTTTACCGCTCCCTCTCCATTCCGTCAAGCCACGTATTGCAGTGGCGTGACCGGGCCCCGCGCCCGGGGTTTATTTGAAGCACGGCCCCACCGGGGAATCCCTCCCCGGAAAACGAGGCCGGACCATTCATCCGGAATTCCCGGAAGAATCGTCAGAACCCGATCACCCCAGATGGAGAATTCCGATGTTCAAGCTTTCCATGACCCGTCGTGTTGTCCTGGCCGGTTCCTCCCTGGCGCTGGTGGGTGGCGGCATCGCCCTCCCCGCCACCGCGCTGGCCTCCCCCGCTCCGCAGGCCGTGGTGACTCTGGCTCCTGCCGACAGCGCCGACGGCATCGGTACCGGCGGCGACGCGAATGCCGAGAACACCACGGCCGGCGGTACTGCCACCGGCGGCAATGCGAATTCCGGAGTCGGCGAATGCAAGGGCAAGTGCACGGTGACCACCGGAAACGCCACGGGCGGCAATGCCAGCGCCGACGCCTACAACGAGGGCGACGCGACCGCGGTGGGCGGTGACGGCACCGGAACCGGCGGCACCGTGGTGAAGAAGGACATCAAGAAGACGGTCAAGGAAGTGGTCAAGAAGAAGCTCAACAAGTAGGGACGGCCGCCCCGCGGGGGGGGGGGGGGGGGGGCCCCCCCCCCCCCCCCCCCCCCCCCCCCCGCGGGCCGCCCCCCCCCCCCCCCCCCCCCCCCCCCCCCCCCCCCCCCCCCCCCCCCGCGCCCC